>JAUWJS010000086.1 GCA_030607575.1 Candidatus Heimdallarchaeota archaeon
TATATGTTTCATGGGATGATTCTTTTTTCAAGAAATACAGAACCCCTGGTTTGTATATGGTTATTTTAACAACTGTTTTTTATACACTAATTTTTTCTGGTGTAGATACTTTTCTTTTTGATTTAGGGATAGCTAGATGGTTAACAAAACTAACTGGAACCATTGTGTCTTCTATATTGATTGCTTTTGGTATGAATATAGGTGATGTTACTTGGTTAACAACGAGCTATATGACTAAAATTGATTTTATGACTGCTCCTAGTGGAGAAGCAGCAATACTTATTGATGCTCGATGTAGTGGGATTCATTCACTTACAATCTTTACAGCAATATTCCTAATCATGTTGTTTGAAGCAAGAAAAAGACTACGTTGGAATTACAGAACTGGACTTGTTACATTAATTGGAATTTTTGGAACCTACCTCATTAATATTTTACGAATTGTTATAGTAATTTCATTATACTACTTCTATGGAAGAGAGGTTGGAGAACCAGTACATAATTACCTTGGCTATATTATGCTTATTTTATGGATACCTGTTTTCTGGTTGTTTATACTTCCTTTGAGTGAGAAAAAAGAGATTAGAGAACAAAGAAAACAAAAACGAATAGAACGAAAAAAGGAGAAAAGAAAGAAAAATCACGAAGCAAGAACAGAAAATTTGGAAGAAAAGATTTCTGAAAGCGATGTTGATGACTCTAGTTCTTCTTTATAGATTCTCAAAAACCATTTTTGTTCTTTCTGCAGTATTTTGCCATGAAAGCTGTTTTACTACTTCCTTAGACTTTTTCTGAATTTCCTCAATCATCTTTGGATTGTTATAGATTTCAATTGCTTTTGCAGCAAAGTGGTCAACAGATCTAGGTATGATTATCAAGGTATTCTTATGGTCGAAAGTATCTGCTTCAGGGGTTGTTAATACTGGAGTTTGGCATGCAAGAGCTTCAAGTAAGACTAAGCTCATCCCCTCATGACTAGATGGGAGTAAGAAAAGATCTACAGAACTGAAAAAAGTATTCTTTCTATAATTGTCGTATATATACCCATAATCTATGATATTCTCTTTTAAACCCAACTTATTAATCTGTTTTAATATTTTCTTTCTTGCATTCAAATCATCTCCTGCAATGAGCAATTTGACTTCTGGTATTTCTTCCTTAATTTTCTTGATTATTGGCAGAATTAAATGAGCTCCCTTTCCCGCCGTCATTCTTCCAAGAAAACCTAAAACCAATTCCTTATTCTTCTTCATGTAGATTTTTTCATCTGTTTTATAGTGAATTCTAGTATCTACACCATTTGGGATGACAGTTATTTTTTCTTCTCCAATGGAGTAATATTTCACTAATTCCTCTTTAATAGCCTCACTAACAGCAATTAAATGACTAGCTCTTTTTAGAACTCGTTTTTCAACGAATTTCAATAATGGGAATAGAAGACGAACCCTTCGTTCAACCCAACTTAATTGTTTGAAAGGTAATTTGTCAACTCCTCGTTTTTCCCTACTAAAAGTGGTATGAACGGTTTCAACAACAGGATATTTATTATTAATTCCTAATGAAGATAGTAGGTTCATATTTCCTTGAACTACATCTGGATTTAGTTTCTTAACAATTTCTTTTGACTTCTTCCAATAACTTCTAGAATAGAAATATCTTGAGGAAGAGGTTTCAATTAAGGATAAAAACGGCACTTCTATTTTTCCACTAGTTGATTCACAATCTTTAGCTGCTGAGATAACATGTGCCTCCCAATCTCCTTCTTCGTTTAAGATTTTGGCCAATTGGAAACAATAAATCCAAGTCGCTCCTTTTCTGTATTCTTGAGTTAGAAAGCATACTTTTTTCTTATTCATTATCCCCCCTCTGTATTAATTCTTCATAGCGAATAACTAAAGTTTTCTTAACGACATCTTTATAGCTTTTATGAGTAACTGGTTTCATATCAAATTTAATTACTAGGTTAAAGAGATCTTCTAACAGTTTTCGCAGTTTAAAAGGTTCATAAATTGCATGCAGATAAAAACAAACATAGTTAGTGCTTTGATCTGTATATTTTTCGAAATTTTTTCTATATACTTTGCTTATTTCTTCGATACTTTTTCCTTTTTGTAACAACTCTTCAAATGTTGGTTCAGTAACAGGGAGTTGGAGAATCTGTTGTAACTTCTTTTCTGTAGTTTCAAATTGTAATTGGAACGGTTTTGAATACTTATAGTCAGCTAAGAATTCTACTCCCTTTTCTTTCATAATCTGAAAATAATACTTGTTTGTCTGGAAGTTTGGAGCTGCATTTGTTATGGGTACAGAATTGAATATCTGATTGTATTCTGTGAATATCTTCTCTATGAATTTCGATGTCTTTTCAAAAGAAAATCTACTAAAACCTGAAGACCATTTGACATGATTGTAACCATGAGGATGAATTTCAAACAGTTCTTTATCACTATAGCTTTTCAAAAGTGATTTTACCGATCCCCTTATTCTTGCAGGTGGTAGAAGGACTCCGCGAAATAGGCTTTGTATACTGTTTCTTCTCCATGGAGATATTGTAGAAGAAATCTTTTCCTTATACCTTATTTTCCTGAAGATATTTCTCCCAGTAGCATATTTACCTAGACTTAGGTAAATGGTTGTAGGAATATCTAATCTCTTGACTATGTCGTAAATTTGTGGAATGCCTTTTTTCAAACCTTCAAATGTATCAACATCTACTCTTAGACAAAAGTGGGTTTCAGTATTCATTTTGTCACTTAACTCTTGTTTTTCTTTGTGATATCAACTTTTTATCGCACTATAATATACTTGTTCAATCTCTTTAGCTTTCTTCTCCCAAGTATAATTTTCAAGAACTTCTTCATACCCCAGTTTTCCTAACTTTTTTCTTCTGCTCTCAGATTCTAAAAGACTATTAATTCCATTAGCCAATTCAGAAGGGTTCATTGAAGGAACAAGGACACAGTTTTCTCCAAATTTTGTTATTTCTCTAATTCCTGGAATATCTGATGCAACAACAGGTTTCTTCATAGCCATAGCTTCTAAGACACTGATGCTAGAAGCCTCCACTATACTTGGAACAGCAACAATATCTGCCTTTGATAGGTATGAAGGTATTTCATCATTAGGGACCATTCCTATCAAACGGACATTTTTATGCAATTTTAGTTTATTAATTTCATTTTGAATTCTTTCTCTTTCAGGACCATCTCCAATTATGAAAAGAATAGAATTTGAGTATTTTTCTACAACCTTTTTAAAACTTTGAACTAGACATATTACTCCATTCTTTGCAACTAATCTTCTAGACGTCATTATAATAGGCCCTGTTATCTTAGAAATAGAGGGATTTGGTTTTACTTCAGGTGAAAATTTGCCAATATCTACACCGTTGAGAATGGTTATTATTCGTTTTTTATACTTAGGTTTTACCCAATCTTTTACAGTTTCTGCAAAATCATAATCAGTATGTATTTGAACATCACATTTTTTTACAAGAAAAGGAGCAAGAAAACGTTCCATCTTTCTGTAAAAACCTGCTTTAAATTTATTTGGTAATATTTGATTCCAATATTTGTAATATGACCCATGAATTGTATTGATTATTTTAGCTTTGTTTCTCTTTCCAATAATTCTTGCAGCAATACCTGCCGAATATATGTGCCCATGACAAATATCGAAAGACTGCTCTCTTCCTTTTCTTGAACGGAAAAATAATGATTTCATAAGAAAAGAGAACTGTCTTGAGAAATTCAGCTGTTGAGGATTATAAGAGCGTCTTATTGTCCCCCCGAAATCGATTCTCTTGATATTCACTCCTTCAATTAGTGTTTCTTTTTTTGAGTTGGGTATAGCCCCAGTAATATAAGTGACTTCATGTCCTCGTTTAACTAGTTCCTTTGCTAAATTTATAGCGTGAAGCTCAACGCCTCCACCGATACTTCCTTCATCGTCAGGACCTAACTCAAAGATCATTGCTATTTCCAATGGCATTCTAATCACGCTTCTTTTTTGATGCAAAAATCTCTTGTAAAATCCCTAAACTCCAGAAAATATGACCTTCTATAAACATTAGAGGTAGCATAAAAAGGAATTGCCAATGCCTGTATTTTATAGTCTGAACAATTGAAGCGATTTGAATCGCGATTATGTACAAACCAAAATACACAGCTACTCCTACTCCTATCCATAGATTAACAAAGAGTGCTATTGATAGAAATAAACCAGTGAGAAAATATAGCACGGGTAATAAGTGCCATAACTCTAATCCCACTTTATGTGTTCTGAAAAATTGTATTTTTCCTATAGCATATTTTTTTGACTTATTTCGAAATGTTTTATGCTTCTGAGGTCTTTGGTGGTAAATTATTGCACTAGGGGTAAAAAAGAGTTTTTTCCCTTTCTGAATTAATCTATAATTGATATCTGTATCTTCAGCTGTAAGCAGGGATTCATTAAATGGTAAAACCTCTTCTAGAGCTTCTCTTCTATAAGCTGCATTGCATCCTGCAGCACTTTGAACAAACCTCTCTTTTTTGTCAAATATGCTCTTAACTTGCTCTGACCATCTTCCTCCAAAAATAGTGTCATAAATTGCACTAACTGCTTTCCCAAAAAGACTCTCATCTGGATATTCTAAATGAGGGCCTGCTACACATGCGACTTCATGGTCCATTTTGTTAAAAGTTTCAATTAAATTTTTCAACCACTCTTTATCTGCTACCACATCTGAATCTGTAAAAACAATTATATCTCCTTGAGCTATTTTTAATGCCTCATTGCAAGCAGCAGCTCTAGTTCCTCTATCCTCGTAAACTATCTTGCAATCATATTCCTTGGCAATATTAATAGTATCATCAGTTGAATGACCATCAGCAATTATAATTTCATTGGGAATTAAACTTTGTTTCTTTATTGATTCAAGACATGCTCTCAAGGTTAAATCATTGTTGTATGTTGGAATTATTAGAGAAATACTGCTCATTATTATTCACCACTCCCTTTAATCTTTAAACGTTCTTCATCTATGAAATGTTTTTTCTTGTACCCTTGTGATGCATACATAGCTTTTTGATATTCAAATAACTGATCTGGATCCTCAGAGAGTATGATTTCAATTTTTGTTTTTGCTTCTTCTTTCAAAACACCTAAACTTTTTGCATCTGTTAAAGGACAATACCAAACAAACCAACGTAGCTTGTACTCATTTTCATTGATTTTGTTTATTTTGAAGAAGAGGGGGAACAGTTTACAATCCAAAGGTCTGCTATTGTAAATGTCACACAAGCCTTCTTCAGAAAGAAAATAACAATTGTTGCTGTCTTCTCTTTTTGCAATTACTATTGTTTTGTTTTCTCCTTGGTCAATACTGTTGAACCAATTCTTGTTCTCATGTAATTTGCTAATTCTGTCGAAATCATTATTTGTTAAAGCTGGAGGTGTGCTTTTACAACACTTACTTTTACAATGTTTTGAGCAGATTTCAACTGGTTCCATTTCTATAAACATCCTTAGCAATTTTTTGGAATGATCCTAACTCAAATAAAATGAATCATTAATCATCTGATTCATATCATCAGCTGGTTTAATCAATTCTGTTAATCCCTTATTTGTTAGTTGATAAATAGCTGGTCTTGGATAGCCAAACTGTTCACTCATTGAGATTGTATATGCTCCACAATTGAGAACAACTAGTAAATCTCCTTCCTCAATCTCGAAATTGACTGCTTCATCACTCAGTATATCCACTGGGAGACATAATGGACCACCTATGTTAGTATACTGTCCTTTTCCCCTGAAGTTTGCAGGAACAACACTATAGTGCGAATATCGCATTGGAATTAGTGTATTTGCACCAACATCAATAAAAGCCCATTTTCTACCCCACGATTTCTTCGTTCTTAACACCTTAGCAATTGCTACAAAGCTATCCTCAATTAGGTATCTTCCTGGTTCAAAGATTATTTTTTTGTTTTCAATATTGTCTATTTTTCTAGAAACTTGTTCTCCTAGTTTTTCTAATTGAAACCCCTCTTTCTCTAGAGTAGATCTGCTTGCTAATCCTCCCCCCAAATTTATTTCGGAGAGTGAAATAGAAAGTTTATCCTCCAAATCAGCAACATATTCGTTAAGAAACCCAAGTAACTCGTCATAAAACTCATGTGACGCTAGATTTGTTCCAACATGAGTATGAACTCCAACTGGATCCAAATGAGGGCTTTTCTTAGCATATTCAAACAGTTTTACTCCTCGAGAATAGTCAATTCCTAATTTGCTATTTTTCTTTATTAACAGTTTTTTTTCAGTAGTTTCTTTCAATTTTGGATGTATTCTGACCGTGATTTTTTGAACTAATTCTAGTTTTTCTGCTATTTTTTCTACTTGTTGTATTTCGTTAAGAGATTCAACATTGAGATGATTTATTCCTTTTGCAATAGCATAATTCAATTCATCTAAAGTTTTTGCTGGACCATTAAGAACAATTTTGTTAAAGGGTACTCCTGCTTTTTCTGCCAATTTCAATTCAAAAAGTGACATAGCTTCAATACCTAGATCAAGTTTGTGTGATTCCTGTAATATTCTCCCTAGATAGTTAGCTTTTGCAGCATATGAAATGAATAAATCAGGAATATGCTTTCCTAATTTGCTCTTTATTTCCAATGCATTTTCTTGAAATCTTTGAAGAAGAAACAAGAAGAAAGGCGATGTCTTATTTTCTATTAATGATTCTATGTCCTTCTGTTGAATCTGTAGTTTGTTGTTTTCATAGCAAAGATAGGGGTAGTTCTCTATTATGTCTAACATATTGCTCTTGCGCTTATTATAATATTCTCTTTAATTAATATTATCGCTAGGGAATATTATGTTTAAATCTCAAATATGTCATTAGCCAGCATATTTTTGAATATCCTAAAGGTTTTGATTTATGGATAGAGATTCTATCTTCACCACTCTTTCCCAACTTGAAAACAATATTAGATTACAAGAGGGAATATATGGTATAATCAAATTTTTGGCTGTTATTGATAGATATCCTAACTCCTCTATGATAAATTTGTCAAAAGAAGCTGGTTTTCCTATTCCAATATGTGTAGCTATTAGAAATGAACTTGCAAAAATTGGTTGGTGTTCAAGAGAAAGAAACGGTACTGAAATCACTGAACTAGGTTCTGAAACATTATCAAAGCTAGGAAAATTCAATGAATCTTTCTCTTGTATTGAATGTAATGGTAGTGGGTTAATTCTTCCCCTTGAAAATTACAAAGATTCTTTGATACAGATTAGAAAATTTACAGATATGCGTGGCACTCCAAATACTGTAATAGACCAATCGTTTGCTACAACAGAAACAAGTCTAGTTCGAGTTCTTGCAATGGGTAACAACTATGATCTTTTCCATGAGAGTTATGCACTTGTAGGAGACAGTGACTTAACCTGTATTCCTTTAGCTCTTTTTTCTAATTCTAAATCGCAAATAGTTGTTTTCGACATAGATACAAGGATTCGAGATATAATAGATTGCGCGAATAAAGAGCTTAAACTAAATATTGAGTTTGTGGAACATGACTTAAGAAAGAATATTCCCGATGAATACAAGAACAAGTTTGGCTGCTTTGTAACTGACCCACCTTATACAATTAATGGTCTAAATCTGTTTATCTCTCGAGGTATACAGCTCATAAATAATGCTCGAGGTGGAGTTGGCTATCTTTCATTTGGAAGTAAACCCCCACAAGATCAACTTCAAATTCAGAAGAACTTGTCGAAAATGGGTTGTTTGTTTACCCATATTCTACCAAGATTTAATAAATATGTAGGAGCACAAAAATTGGGTGGAGTTTCAACTTTTTATCGTTTGAAAATCTTATCTGATGCTGAACCTCTTATAAGCACAGATTATGAAGGTATTCTTTATACTGGTGAAAGAAATCCAACAATAAGAGTTTATCAGTGTAAGAACTGTAAAACAGAAATTGAAGTTGGTCAAGGTAACAATTTTGTAACCATCGAGCAGCTAAAAGAGGTTGGTTGTCCGAAATGCAATTTCCATATCTTTCATAAAAAAGGAGAAAGAAAGACATAATGATTTTAAACTGAACGTGGGATTATAGAACTAATGAAAATTTATGAAAACATCTATCTTGTTCCTAGTTTCGTAAATTGTTATTTCATTGAAAGGGAAGATTATTGCATTCTAATAGATACTGGAACCTCAAAAAAGGCTAGTAAAATCATTCACACAATCAAAACTAATTTTCCTGAAAAACCTCTAAAAGTAATATTGGTTACTCATGCCCATCTTGATCATACAGCTGGTCTAAAAAAACTAGGTCAACTATATGGGTCAAAAATTATTTCTCACGAAAAAGAAAAACCTTACATTATGAAATCAGAGAAAATGCCTTCAAGAGATGGTTTAATAGGTAAAACACTTGGCATATTTTCCAATCTTTTATCTGGAGCAGAGTATTCAGTTGATCAAATAGTCACCGATGGAGAAATAATTTGTGGTTTAAAGGTGTACCATTTACCAGGTCATACTCCTGGAACCATAGCTCTTGAGGATGTGGAAACTAAAGCACTTTTTTGTGGTGACATAATTGATTGTAATAAGAAAGGTGATACCATTTTACCACCTAAGAAACTTTTTGCATTGAACTATAATCAAGCCTTAATATCATCAGTCAAAATGCTCCAGGTATCTAAACCCTCTGCCATTTTTCTTGGACATGGTAAACCAATAATAAAACCAGCTTCTGCAATAAAACTTTATTTAGAACAATATAGTTAGGTGTAAACGTGTCCCGTAAATCCTATTTCATTCCTACAATAATCGTTGGAAAACTACTTCTGTTTTTCCTTATACTATACTTCAATCTAGGGATGTATGGGTTCGATTCATATCTTCATTTGCAATATGTTGATTCCATAATTAGTAATGGTCATATTTTAGAACTTCCCATAGCGCCATCTTATGCAGATTTTATTGGTTTTCATGTTTTTGCTTCAGCCATTTCTTCAATGACAGGATTAGAAGCTAATATAATCTATGAATTTGTAAGCACAATAATTCCAATACTTATTTTTGATTTGACTGTAGTTGCGTTTATTCGTCACATGGATAAAAAGAAAAAAGGATACATATCCAACGATGTAAACTTAAAATATCTAGCGCTGATTTTACTCTATCCTGCGATTATTGGTATTCAGATGCTCTTGGGACGACCTAATTCATTAGGAATAAGCTTATTCAGCTTGTGTTTATACTTGTATTTATGCAAACCTGAAAGATTCAGAGCACAGATTTTAGCTGGTTTTCTTGCAGTTGTTACATTAGAAGTTCATCATCTTTCCGCAATTTTCCTATTACCTGTCATATTTTTTAGTAGTATATTTCTAGCTAAAAACTATAAAGCTATACTTTCTCTAGTTTATGCGATTCCTGCAGTTTTAATAATCCAAGTCATACAAACTTCAAGAGAATTTTCTATTGTAAATCAATACTTAGAGTTGGCAAGTCCAGCTTATAAAAAGATGCATGATATTTTCATCACGAACGAATATTTATTTCTAATTGCTTGGCTAACAATAACTTTGCTTGGATTTTTTATAAGAATGAGATTTGGTGAAAAAATATCTAATTTCTTCTCTACTAGAAAACCAACTAAAATAATCCTAATTTCCTCGGTGTTTGCCATAGTAATTCTTGAAGTGTCTGGATTGTTTGTTTACACTGCTACTCTTAATTCATGGTTTGTTACATTGGAACTCGGAATTATTGTGGTTTTGAGTGGGATTGCATTGATATTCAACAATACTGCGCGAATAGCGTTATTTTCGCTTGGTTTCTTTTTCTATGGTTTAACGGTAATTCTCTCTCTCATGTTTAGATCGGAGCATGAGCTTTCTTGGGTGGCTCCACGAACCTTCATTTTCACAATTCTCTTTGTTAGCTTATTAGCTTATATTGCAATATCAGATATTCTTCCAAGACTTAAGGCTAAATGGAAAACACTATTTGTTTCTGCTCTCCTACTAAATTCGTATTTTAGCTTTGCTTACATGGGCGAACATTATCTACCAGGTTATAATCTGACAAATTCCTATCAGAGCATGACAATTGCTTATAGTATAGATTCTGCTGTTAATCTTTCAATAATCACGCAACTAACAATAAGTATTCCATTTTCAGTTTCAAAATTCATAGATGGTTTCAATATTTACAATCGCAACACTCAAGTGTTTTTAAATTCGAGCAAGACGATTCAAGAGAACGGATATCTAATAGCAACATCACCCTATAGATATATAGTGATAGGCACGGTTATGGATTTATGGCTGGGACTTCCTATGCGTTTATCTACACAAGAATTGACTTATCTCTTGAATGTTTTACGACAAGGTTTTCCTTGGCTTAATAGACCAACCTTACATGTTGTTATAAGTAACAACCACAATTATCTCATATATCATTTGTAGGTGATTTAAATGGCTCCTCTAAAAATTGTTCAAGTTACTCCTTTCTTCGGTTCAAGAAGTTATGGGGGCACTGAAAGATATGTAAGTAATCTTTCTACTGAACTTGCAAATAGAGGTCATCATATTGATGTTTTTACAACCAAAAATAGCACTAAAGTCCCCTACCAAAGTTATTACAAGAACATGACTGTTCACCGCTTCTATAGTCCATGGAATGTTTTTGGTATTAATCCTGCATGCTTTATGTTTCATAAAATGCTTCAACTAAAGGAAATTGACGTATTTCATGTTCATTCCTATATATACTTCACAACTATTCAAGCTGCTTTAACTAAA
>JAUWJS010000108.1 GCA_030607575.1 Candidatus Heimdallarchaeota archaeon
GCTGAGATAGTCATCCAAAGACTAGCTCGGGGACTAGCGCCCATGTAAACTTCTTCACTTTCTCTGGTTAAAGTAACAATTCGAACAATATACTTAGAAAGCTCTTCAGAAATACTAACTTCTTTTCGAACAATCTTTTGTAAACTTATTACTTCAGCAGCAGTTAGTACGGGAACAATATCATCAAGGATATCATAAGAATCATACTCACCAGTAAAACGATTGACTATCTCAGTTTCCTCATCTTCAGTGGGATAGGAAACTAAAACCTTGAAAGCGAATCTGTCGATCTGTGCTTCAGGTAAAGGATACGTACCCTCGGTTTCAATGGGATTTTCTGTGGCAAAAACTAGGAACGGATCTGGAAGACTAGTTGTTTGATTTTCTATAGTCACTTGTTTTTCTTGCATACTTTCTAACATTGCTGCTTGTGTTTTTGGTGGAGCTCTGTTAATCTCATCTGCTAGTAACAAGTTTGTAAACACTGGTCCTTCCTTGAAGTAAAATTCTCCCGTTTCTGGTTTATACGCCATTACTCCTGTTACATCAGAAGGCATCAGATCTGGTGTGAATTGTATTCTTTTGAAATCTGCTGATATTGTTTTTGCAAGTGCTCTAACCATTAAAGTTTTTGCTATTCCTGGTACACCTTCAAGTAAAACGTGACCATCTGCCAAAACAGCTGTAATCATCGCGTCAATTACCTCTTTTTGACCTACAATCACTTTACTCATATTAGTGTAAATTTCATTAATTTTTGTTGAAATTGTTTTCAAACTAGTTTTTGTGCTCTTTCGAGATTTGGTTTTCTCCTTAGAACTCATGTTTAACACTCCTTAAGATTATGTGACAAATTCCCTTATAAAAGTATTTTAATGATAGAAATTAAAACTAACGGAAAAACCAAAAAAATTGTTCCTATATTAAGTTGCTTCCTCAACTTTTTCTTTATCAATATCCGTTTGTATAGTTTCCTCCCATTCTTCATCAAATGTCCACTGAGAAAGAGATATTGTAAAAGTTGCATCAGTTGATCCTGGACATTCTATCCTTACTGTCAGATGTTCTTTAGAGACCTCCTCTATTTCTGGATGTAAACAGTTTTCTTCAAGAATTTCCATTAGAGCTGCTACATATGTGTTTGAGATAGTATTGATGCTCTCCTCTTGTATTTTTAAACCCACTTCATCCAGTTTATAGCAAGTTTTTCTCCCTACGTTAAATTTTGATACTAGATTAGCTTTTACCATTCTATCCGTGTGATGACGAACTGTATCATGATGAATTCCTAATGCTTTAGCAATTAGGGTTTGATGACTTCCTTCATTATTCAAAATGTAAGCAAAGATTTTTCTTGCTGTAGAATGTTTGAGAACAACAAAGGCTTTTTCCACATCCTCCGAACGTAAAGTTCTAGAAAAATAAACTCTTTTTCCACCAAATTTGGTAGATTTAATCAGCATAGCCTCTTCTAATTTTCTTAAATGCCAATTAATAGTACCGTGCGGTGCAGTTAAAGCACTAGATAATTCAAAAAAATATACACCTGGTGTCTCACACACAAGACGGTAAAGCTCTCTACGTAATGGATGGAGCAGCAAAGTGAGACGTTTTTCCTTTACTCTCCTTTGAACCAACTAGGGTTCGCTCCTCTAGGCAGTTAAGGCATCAACTTCGACGCTCGAAACGCCTTCGATTCTCTCTAACTCATCCTTAATTTGGTCAATGCTGACTTCTTTAAGCTCATCTGAATCGATGTAACCCTCATAGACACAGGCAGATTGAGTAAAACATAAACCGGTGCTATAAAGTGTCTTAATACCGAGCCTGATGAAGATAGATCCCATTTTTCGAAGGAAGTCAGGAGAGAGTTTTCCGATGTTGATATTTATCTTTGCAACTTCATTTGTACTTGTAGGAATAATCCTAATAATACGAGTATTTGGTGCTAAGATAAGTACAGCAAATGTTTTGCCATCTGGTTTAAGAGCTGATAAGAATTCTTCTGGAAGTTCAATTGGCTTTTCGGCCTCTAATTTCACCATCTTTGCGATTGTTACTGATTGCTTTTCGCTGCTCATTTTTTTATTCTCCATCTGTAACTTTAATTGATTACGATATGTAACTACAATATTAAATACTTTATGCCTTTCTTAAATACTTTACGCTACTGCGTGTATCAATTGGCTATTTTGTTTTTATAAACAATTGATTAACTAAAAGAAATTTATTCGAATTTTACTGAGCTCTTACCTACATTTAAACCATAAATTTTAATATCACTCACACTCATTTTTCACCATTAGTTGGAGAACAAGTTATCATGAGTGAAGATACACTAAAAACAAACTCTGATTCTTTTACTGAGAGCAAAGAAGGTTTGTATAAACTTCCTCATCCCAACTTATCTCTTATTGGTATTTTGATATCAACTTTCTTTTTACGTGTAGCATTTGGTAGTACTACTGTTTTAATGCCAATCTTCATCTGGGAGCACTTGGCTATGGAAGGTTGGGCAGCTAATATCTCTGTGATTGTAGTTGAAATTACCTATGCACTTGCTGTAATCTTTAGTTCAGGGTATTTTGGTTTCAAATCAGACACTTCAGATGCTAAAAAGTGGATTTTATTTGGTACGGCAGCTGGGGGTTTGATCCTAGGGGGCTATGGAATTTGCGCACTAAATTGGATTGGATGGATAGGAATAGTTCCCTTAACAAATGGGTTACTGATTTTTGGTATGAGTCTTTATCATTTCCTTCATGGATTAGCTGGGTCGTGTAAAGTAAATGCTTCTTACGGTTACATCTCTAGATTCTCTGTTTATGAAAACCGAGCAACTAGGATTGGATTTTATAATGTTGCTGTTACTGGTGGTCGTTCAGTTGGTGTTATCCTTGCTGGATTACTTTATGATAAAATTGTGGGGATTGATGAAAAGGTTAGATTGTATAGAGGTAAAAACAGAATTGTTTTTGGATTTGATGAAATTACAGCAAGTAAATTCATTAATTTCTGGGATCCAGTAAATCCTGGAAGACTAGCATATATCTATCTTCTTTTTGGTTTCGCTGTAATTATATCAGCTGTTGTTGTTTACTTCATGATTGATAAAACAAAATCAGTTGTAAAGGAAGAAAAATACAGCGTAAAGAAGGAATTGGCCACATCTTGGCGAATGATGACAAATAAACGTAGGCGAGGAATTATTTTACCTTTACTTGGGCTGGCATCAATTATAGGAGTGTTAAACAATTGGGGTTTCCTAATTTTGTCAATTGAGTCTACACCAGGTACTGCTAGTTATGCAACAGTAGGGATAACTCTCGCTATGGGATTCCCAATGGCGTTGTGGGGTTGGGTTGCAGATAGAATCGGAAGAAAGAAAACCTTAGTTATTGGAGTAGTAGGATTGATTTTGCTTATAGCAGGAATAGGGGTTGCTTTCTTTACAAACCTTCTAACAGGAGGATTGCCTTGGAACGATCCCTCTTCTAAATTCGATCCCAAAGGTCTCTATAGCAATGTTTGGATTCTGATAATACTTGGATTAGCAGTTTTGATGGCGCCAGCATATTTTCCAGCAATCAGTGGAAGACTTGGTGATAGTAGTTCATTAGATGTAGAAAATGGAGTTAAAAAAGCAGAAAATGAATTTGAGAAACAAGTTGAATTCCATGGTTCAACTATGAGTATTCAACAAACTGTAATTTCTGTAAGTGAAATTATAGGGATTATTCTTGGTGGTTTGGCACTACTGGTTGTTTTCAGAGTATCAGGTGTTAGTGATAATTTTGCATATAATATTGTAGGTATTTTAGTACCAATCGTTATTCTTCTAATACTAACTTCCATAGCTACATTCCTTTGGCCAGCAGAGGATGAATTTGTTGAAAAAGCAAAAGTTAGGAGAAGAAAAAAAGATAGATTAGGTAAGAAAAAAGATAGCTGAAAAAGCTCTTACCATCACTTTTTTAACCTAGTAAAATTGGCTGTTCAAATAATGAAGAATACTTGGCTGTTTCTTAATCAAATGTCCTTTGATGCCACAAAAATTGATTCTGACACTACAGTAATTTTGGGATTTTCTGGTTATGGTTCAGTAGGAACAACTGTTCTTAATCATATTGTAGAAGTACTTAAGGTTGAATCAATTGGTTTTTGGGGGAACCTTAGTTGGTTCCATAAAGGAAATCTGGAATCACCTATTACTATGTATGAACTTGATGTAAAATCTGATAACCCAAAGGAAAAGTTTGTACTAGTAACTTCTAGATTACCTATACCTGTTGTTGGCTATAATGCTCTTCCTGATGCCTTCTGGAAATGGATAACACAAGAGATCCTGTCTTGGGAAGCAAAACGTTACATCATAATAGGTGGATTAAGAGAAGATGTCCGTAATTCTTCTGATGATTCTTGGGTAACTCTGATTCCTACTAAAAAATATACAGAACTTTTTGATACTAAGAGAACCTTTAGAGATGATTTATCAATCAAAGGTCCGATAAGTTTCCTTCTTGGTGAAGGAACCGCGTATAGATTTCCTATTCTAAGTATTCTTTCTTATTGTAATACATATGAAGTTGATTTAGATGCTTCTTTATTGGCCCTAAAGGAATTAGAAAAACTATTAAATTTAGTTTTAGAATCAGAAGAAATTCAAGAATTTGATTATTCATTCCTCGAAAGTAGCTTTGATTTCATCCAAGATGATGCTTCCCCTTTTAATGAAGAATATGAAGAAGAGTTTGATGAAGAATTTAATGAAGAATATGAAGAAGAGTTTGATGAAGATTTCAAAAAACTAAATGAACGAGATAAATCATCAAATTCTAACAAAACATCTTCCTTTAGCTCAAATTCAACTTTTTCTGAAAACAAAAATGAAAGAGATGATTTGAAGAGATACAAATGATCAAATATTGATCTCTGTATAATCTTCTATTTCTTCTATTGAAACAGCATTAACTGGACAAACAGTAACACAAATCCCACATGTTTTGCAATATATATTGTTTACTTTAACTTTTCCACCATTTTTATAGATTGTTCCCTCAGGACAATGAAACAAGCATTTGAGACACCCAATGCATATCTCTTGATTAACTACTGCTTTCTCTTTACTCCACGTTCCAGTTTTCCTCCGTTTCGCAGCCCCTGGACCTATTTCTTGTCCATTTGGAAGAACTGATTTTGGAAGAATTGTTCCTAATGGGAGTTCATCTACTGTTGGTCGCCACGGAAGCATTTCAGCATAAGTTTTACCTGCTTTTGAGACCCCGATTATAGTTTCTTCATGTGCAATTCGAGCGATTTCAACATTTTTTCTGGCTATTTGTTCTCCTAACCTTTTTTCGAAAACTGAATAAATTCCTTTCTCAAGATTTTCCAAAGATATTATACCAGTACTCTTTACTAAAGCACCTAACATTGCTGTGTTTGTTATAGGTTCATCTAGGATACCTTGTGCAATTTTTGTGGCTTTAACAACCCCTACATTAATGGATTTAGACAAACTAATCTGTTCTGGTTTTTTTGTTGAATTTAAAACAACTATACCTTCAGGTTTTAATCCTTCGACAATATCGATTAACTCTGGAATATCTTCATTGAGAACAACAATAATATCTGGAGTATAAATTTGGGTTCTTCTGAAGATTTTTCTATCATTAATACGTGCAAATGCTAGAACAAGTGATCCTCTTCTCTCAGCACCAAAGGAAGGAAAAGAAACAGCATATTTTCCTTCATAGAAGGCAGCTTTAGTCAAAGCCCTTGATGCTAAAACTGAGCCTGACCCTCCTCGCCCATGGAATCTTATTTCTAGCATAAAACGTCACTAATCATCGAATGCTTAGGGGCGTAATAAAATTATTGGAATAACATTAAATATCATCCGTTTTTCTTTTCAAAAATTGTACTAGTTAACCATTTGTTAAATTCTGTTGCAATCGAGATAGTGTCCTTTTTTATCTCTTTTTTTCTCTTCAGTCTTTTCTCTCGATTCTGTTTTTCAAGAAATAAAGGTATTATTCTTGATAAGTCTACAGCATAAAGATCAAAGAGAAAAACAATTGGTTCAAAGTATTTTTCTAGAAACTTCTCGAATTCATCAAAGTTAACCATTAGCAGTTTATATCTCTCTCTTGACACAATGAAATTGATTATTGTTGCTGTCTTTAGTTTTAACCTTGTATCCTTTGCATTTTGGTTCTTCAGGTTTATAGCAAAAGCTAACAAGAATGATTTTTCATTAATTTTTGTTGATGCCAATCCCTTTAATTCTTGGTTTTGCATGATTCCCATTAATGTAGGATACGTTGTAAGCATTGTTTCGAGTTTTATATCGCCTAAATCTGAAGCAAAAATCTCAAACCCACTATCTGCAAAATATACAATGGCAAAACCCTCCCTTTCTATATTTTCAGTATCCTGTAACGTGGTCAAATTGAGTCATAATATTTCATTTACTATGTTATAAAAACCCCAATTTAAGAAAAATAAGCGCTAGATTGTTAGTAAATTATAAAAGCACAAACCATAATTTAGATGTAATGGAAGAAAAAATAGCCAAGATGATGAAGAAATTCAAAAATTCTCCTGATTTTGCTAAAATTGAGTTATTGGATAAATTGGGGAATGAACAAAAAAGCCAGGATTTGGTAGATTTTCTCATTGGAGTAAGTGAGAATGACAAATACTATAAAACTCGCATTAAAGCTATAATGACAGTTACAAAATTTGAAGATAATGACATAGCCCAAAAATTGAGTGAACTTTATGCCTATGAAAGAGATAGAAATGTTAGATTAGCTATTACTGAATCACTTGGTGAAATGTCTTCTTCGGATACTGATGAGATGCTTCAGAATATTTTGAAATATGATTTAAACGATGTTGTTAGATCTGCCGCACTTAGGAAATTGCACGAAAGAAAGAAACTAAAAAAAGCTGCAATGAGAAAATTAATTTTGGAAACCATCAAGAATGACCACGATGTATTTCCTAAACAAATTGCTCTAAGTATAATACCTAAATTTGCAAATCAAACAGTTTATGATACTTTAAAAACTGTTTTTGATGAAGAGACAAAATTCAAAATGCGTTCTTTGTTATACAAGACTTTAGCAGAGGTAGCTACTAAACTAGATAAAGAAATTGATGTGGATGAACCTGTTAAGCCTAAAGAAGAACCTATTAAGAAAAGAAAGCGAAGAAAGAAAAAGAAAGACAAAGAGTCTGAAGAGTATTTGTTCTTCTAGAGAAGTAATCTCTCACTCTACTTTTGTAATTAAAAAGAGATATGAACTTATTGTGGTAAACTAGTTTAGGAAAATTCCATTGATACATCAATGCGAAAAAGTTTAGTACTTGAAATAGAATATAAGCGGGGAGATATAATGACTTCAAGAAAATTATTTGTGATTTTTTGTTTTGTAATATTGGCAGTAAGTTTTTCACCTTCATTTTCAATAGCAAGAGAAGATGATATTATTGAGTCTAATCCAAGAATGGAAGCTTACTACTTTGGGATCCCATCAATTTACACTGAAATATCAATACTTGATGATGGATCCATTGATATTTATTATAGATTTGAGTTTGTTAACCACCTTTCATTAGGTCAACCTATAGATGTAGTTGATGTTGGTTTTCCTAATGTTTACTATCAACTAAAATCTGTAAGAGCTTGGTTAAATGGGACTGAAATTACAGATATACGAAAAAGCGAATACATTGATATTGGAGTAGAGATTTGGCTTGATGATGTAGGTTATATTTATGCAGGTGAAACTGGAATCTTAGAGGTTGAATGCCACAATCCTAAAATGGTTTACAATGATAATCAGGAAGGTTTAGCTTCAGTTGTATTTTATCAGACATGGTATGGGTTGGATTATTCATACGGATCAACTAACAGAACTGTTAGATTTTATTTTCCTGAAGATCTCACAGATATTTCGGAAGTTGATTATAGAATTGCAGATATGGCCGATTTTACCAAGGTAGTAAGTTCACCTGAGGGTCCTTATGTACAGTTTTCCTCAATAGGAACACCATATTTCAGCTATGAAGTAGGGGTAGCTTTTCCTGAAGAGTATTCAAAAACATTCAATTCGTTTTGGACTTTATTAGTA
>JAUWJS010000039.1 GCA_030607575.1 Candidatus Heimdallarchaeota archaeon
AATTCCAGATAAGATTGGTGGTGCTTTAGATGCAACTGGGGAATCAATGAAATTAATCAAGAGTGTTTTATCACTGGGATCAGGAATTGAACCTAATCCAATTGAAGATATGTGGATAGTAACAGGTAACGAACAAGTTAATGGAACTATGATGTCTCTCTTGAGAAATACAAAGTCTTCTGCTACAGTAATTTGCCCAAAACTAAATTGGATAGATTCTGAATTCCTTGAAACTTTTGCTAGAAAACTAGAAATTGTAACTAATACAACAGCTCATACAGATGAAGATAAAGCTATCTTAAGTAAAATGCTTGGGATGGGGAATGTAGTTGTAAAAGACGATCCAAACCTAACAGTAATGATGGCAACCAGAGATGGTATAGAAGAAGGTTTCTTAGGACACAAAGCTCCAAGTGGAGATCCACTTCTAATTGTAACCTTTAATGAAGAAATTGTTGGGGAAATAACCAAAATTTACCACGATTACAGGAGTAGGGCTCCTATAAGGCAATAATCTATCTTTTTCTCCCTTTTTCTTTCACTTGATTCATATCGCGTAGGTGTTATGTAAGATTTTTATTTATCATCAGCAGATGTCTATATCAAAGGCGTAGATTCTGATGTGGATAAAGCAACCCTGTCCAATGCATAGAGAGATTGAATATACTACTTATTGTATTCTTGAAGATGAGCTTGAAATGATCTTATTGGTCTCTTTTTATGATCCAGATGAGCTTCTTACTGCAGATTTGGAAGAGTTTGCTAACCCTTCATTTTGTTTAAACGCTGTGGTTTTGGATGATGAAGATTCAATTTTTTGTCCTACTAAAAAGAAAAGAATAGAACTCCGGGGTAGAACAATACCTAAAAAGGTATATGAAAACACAAGAGAAACTCTACTATTCATGGATCCTGATGCTAAAGAATGCTCAGATTGCTTATACAAAGCCTTAGTTGCTTTGATAAAAAGTCTAGAAGAGATGTAGCATTATAGTCCCTTACTTGCAATATATTTTGCTAAATCTACCATTCTTGTTGAGTATCCAGTTTCATTATCATACCACGCAACAACTTTGATTTGATTCTTAATTGCTTTAGTTAAAGATAAATCAACAGTTGCAGAGAAAGGATTTCCATTGTAATCTATAGAAACTAATGGTTCATTAGAAACAGCTAAGATGTCTTTTAAATTGCTTTTTGATGCTTCAATGAATTTGTTGTTAACCTCTTCTGCAGTTACTTCTTTTCCAAGAGTATAAACCGCATCTATTAGAGAAACATTTGGAGTTGGAACTCTAACTGACATAGCATCAAGTTTTCCTTGAAGCTGTGGTAGTACTTTTCCTACTGCAGTAGCGGCACCTGTAGATGTTGGAATCATAGATAGAGCTGCAGATCTTGATCTACGTAAATCACTATGAGGTAAGTCTAATAATCTTTGATCTGTTGTGTACGAATGAATAGTAGTCATAAATCCTGATTCAATACCAAATGCGTCATCTAAAATCTTGGTTATTGGAGCATAACAGTTAGTTGTACAACTAGCGTTAGAGATAACAACATCCTCTGTGGGATTGAATTTGTCTTCATTAACCCCTAGCACAATAACAGGAATAGGTTTTACTTTTCCTTTATCGGGTGCAGAAAGAATTACTTTTTTCGCTCCAGCTTCAATGTGCTTTGACGCAAGCTCAAATGTTCTAAAAAATCCTACACATTCGAAAACTATCTCAACTCCCCAATCCTTCCAAGGAATATTTACTGGGTCCCTTTCTTTTGAAATAGGTATTTTTACATCATCAACAATTAGATATGAATCAGTTGCTTCAATTTTGTGATTAAAAATACCATGAACACTATCGTACTTCAGTAAATGAGCCATAGTTTTTGAATCACCAATATCATTAATTCCTACAAATTCAATGTTTGGATCGCTAAATCCAACTCGAAAAATCGCTCTTCCTATTCTTCCAAAACCATTTATACCAATTCGAATTGCCATTTCAACACCAATAATGTGCAAACTAGTAAAAACTAGGTTTTAAAGTTTCTGTCGTCAATATGAATAAATGTTTAATATTGAAAAATAGAAAAAAAATGAAGAAATTTCTCATTATTATTCTGCCTTTTTTGGAGGATCTGAAGAGACACCATGTACGATTGTAAAGAACCAAGTAGCAAAAATTCCTACACCAACGAATAAGATAGCTGCTGCATAAGCTGCAAATCTTAGAACATCTCCTTCACCCCAAGGATTAATCGGATCATTGAAGTATTTCTGGATTCCCATATAGATTGCGAAAACAAAGAAAACTACAGTGACCAATAACTGTAATGCAACATTTGTCCAGAAGAAATTCTTTGATCTAGTATCAATATACTTTTCACCAACAAGATACTTCAAAACAAAGTTCTTTACCTTCTGATGTGTGCTCTTGATCCAGTCTGTAAATCCTCCGAAAACTTTTTTCAACCATATAATCAGTTTTCCTTTCTTTATTAGATTATATAGTAGAATTAGTAATCCTCCACCAACGATTACTACAGCTAGAAGAACTGCAGCTGAAACCCATTGGTGAGATGAGAGAATTCCTGAAAAAGGTAGAACAATCATTTCCCAAAGGAATTTAACAAATATAACATCTAGTAACCAATAAATTCCTTGACCTAAATCAACAAACCAGCTGCCAATAGATGCCCAGAAACCTGGATCAATTAAATTCTTAGTATCTTCGAAGACATCTAAGTAGAACAATAGATAGAATAGAAAAATTGTTAATCCAATCATAAAGAAAGTATGAGGGATTAAGGAGAGAAAATTTCTATCTTCTCTCGTTAAAGGTCCACCACTTCTGAATCGCAAGAATTTATACCATTTAACAAGCAAAACCCCTGTAATCCAGAATGGAAATAAGATATATTTTAGAATGAATTTGATAATTTTCCAGATGATCTTAAGAAAAACAAGTATTCCTGACCAGATAATTTGCCAAAAGGTTTTTTCTCTGACTTTTACTTTTCTTTCTTTCTGTTTTTTTTCTTTTCTTAGTCGTCTTTGTTGACTTTTATCTTCCATTTCCATGGCTTTATCATTCATATCATTTTATTAGAGTATGTTGTATTAAATTCTTTTGGGTTTTCTAACCAATTTTTGTAAATACAAAGCTTTTATAGATTATGTTCCCGTTATTATTTTGAAGATAATGAAGAAGAATCGAATATTTACTATAATTACATTAACTATTCTACTCAGTTTAGGTTTTCAATCACTAAACAGTAATGTTACAGCTGAATTTCAAAAGGATACAATCGAAAATATCGAAGACTGGTTTACTTCTTCTAGTTTAGTAAATTTCACACAAGATTATAAAATAAACTTATTTTTTAACATTGCAAATGATACTTTGGGATATGCAATTGCACCAAGACTATCCTTTACCACAAATATGCATGTACCCCTTAATTTTACTTCATACCTGAACAAGGATGTCAAAGATGGTACCACAGAATTTGGGTTACAAATAAGTAGTAATCCAGGTAATTTCACTCTCGGATTAAACGGTACAATAATTATAGTAACCCCAAGTACTGGACCTGTTTATATTGATGTGAAAGAAGGTGAAAGTGAATCTTTTGCTGATTTTGAGACTTTATTGGGAGAAAATATCACGGTTCCCATAAATTTCAGTCCTATCCTCTTCACAGTAGATGGTCTTGAAATTCCTGGATTTCCGAAGATACAATCAGTTGGTCTAGAACTTACCCCTATTGTTTTACTAAAAGGAACAATTAGATTGAATGCAATAGTTTTAGGTGAAGAACTATCATGGACCGATCCTGATGATATCTATTTTACTGAAGTACCTATTGAAGATAAAAGTATCACATTTAATACACTTGTCAGTAATATAACCTTAGATTTTTCCAATGTTAAATTATCACTAATTGGTTTTGAAACTGCTATTCTTTTTGGTACATCTATTGGAACAATAATACAGCATTTCGAGTATGATTTTAGCTCTATTCAGTGGATCGAAGGAGAACAAGCTCTTGGCGATATTTTCATATTTTTAGTAGACAGCTTATTTGTGATTAATGACATGGAAGTCTATATCTCTATTGAAAAAACTCCTTTCTCAATCTTATCAATATTAGCTGCCATTACCCTACTTTCAGGTTTGATTTACATTAGAAAAAAAAGAAGGTCATAGTTTATCTTCTTTGTATCTAAAATTTTAAAAATCAACTCCCCTTCAGAAAACTGAAAGTGGTGGTTGTATGCCTAAAAAAATCAAGAATATGTCAAAGTATTATTTAGAATTAGACAAAAAATGGACCGCTCACAATTACAAGCCAATTCCTGTAGTTATTAAGAAAGCTAAGGGAACATGGGTTTGGGATGTCGATGGTAAAAAATATTTGGATTGTTTAAGTGCTTATTCCAGCCAGAATTTTGGTCATAACAATCCTAAATTAGTAAAGGCGCTCAAGAAACAAGCAAATAAGGTTATTCTGACAACTAGAGCTTTCTGCAATGATGCTATGGGAAAAGCAGCAAAGAATCTGTGTGAATTGACTAACTATGAAGTCTTTCTTCCAATGAATACAGGTGCTGAGGCTGTTGAATCCGCTCTGAAAATAGCAAGAAAATGGGGTTATGAAAAGAAGGGAGTAGATGAAAACAAAGCAGAAATTATTGTTTGTGAAAATAACTTCCATGGAAGAACAATTACAATAATTGGTTTTTCAACTGATCCCGATGCTTCTTCTAGTTTTGGTCCAAAGACACCAGGTTTTAAGATTATACCATATGGTGATGCTAAAGCATTAGAGAAAGCAATAAATAAGAATACAGTAGCTTTCATGTTTGAGCCAATTCAGGGAGAAGCAGGAGTTTTAATTCCTCCTGAAGGATACCTGAAAGAAGTAGAAGCAATTTGTAAGAAAAACAATATTCTAACAATTGCTGATGAAATCCAAACTGGTCTCTGTCGAACAGGATCTCTTTTTGCATCTGATCATGAAGGTGTCAAACCTGATATCACTCTTGTTGCTAAAGCGGTTGGTGGAGGAGTTTTTCCAGTATCTGGGGTCTTATCAAATTGGGATGTAATGGATGTTCTTACTCCTGGAACTCACGGTTCCACTTGGGGTGGAAATAGTTTAGGAATGGCTGTACTAGATGCTGTTTGCAATCTTATCAGAGAAGTAGATTATTCTGCAATATCTTTAGAGCTTGGTAAATTCTTTGTTGATGGTTTAAAGAGAATTCAAGAACAATATCCAAAGAAAATTAAGGAAGTTAGAGGTAAGGGTCTTTTAGTCGCTATTGAGCTATATGATAATGCTCGACCCTATACTGAAGTAATGATGAATAATTCTCCTGTTGGTTTACTTGCTAAAGAAACACATGAATTTTCAATTAGGTTTGCACCCCCCTTAGTAGTAACAAAATCTGAACTAACATGGGCCTTAGGTGTTATAGAGAAAGCATTTGATGAAGTAAACTAGTACTTCATCATTCATTTTTATTATTATAGTAAAAGTCTACTTCTGAATGATCATAATCGTTCATTTTTAAAATTTGATACGCTCTTTCAATTGATGTTGTGAAAATCTTTCTATTTGGTTCCTTGTATATTCTAACTTGATAGACGGATTTGTTTATTGAGATGATTTCACCATTCTTGTGTAATAACACCACCTCTTTCTCTGTTTGATCCGTACCAGGTAGAATCTGGCGACTGCGCATAATATAAAGTCTAATGTAGAATATTTAAACCCAGAAAGGAAAATGATGAAGTTTAGTTTCAGTCAAGTCTCCAATTTTCAAAAAGGTAAAAAAAGAAAAGAAATGAAAAATATGCGGATCATATTCCTCATATAAGAATTGCTATGTCCTCAAACAGTATAATGAAAACGAGAATTTGAAGCAATATAATCATTATAGCCTCAAACGTATCAAATCTTCCATCCTGTATACATCTTTTAACAAACCAAAGCGTTCCTGCAATTGATCCCAATTGAATTAGTATAAATGGATGAAGAGTTATTGAAACTATGATTCCAATAATACCAAAGATCAATAATGTTGATTGTAGAATTCCTCCCATTGCATTACCAATTCCTACTTCTACATCACCTTTCGCTGCTGAAATAATTGCGATTCCATGTTCAGGAACTGCTCCAGCTGCACCTAATATCAAAGCTGCAGTTAAAGGTCCTTTTGGAGAAGAAAAGAAATCGACATTAATTATCAAATGCTGAACACTTTCAGTAAGTGTTTCACCACCAAAGTAAATCCCCACAAATCCTAGTATGAGAAGAAAAATTGTTAATGGTTTAGAAAGAAGATCATGATCATTAGAACTACTATTAGTGTGTTCTTCGTCTGTTTTGTGTACCTCTTCTGTCTCTTCTCCATTATCCTCTAAATGTTTAGTCATTTTGTTGGCATTATCTTTTACAAAAATTAAGTAGACAAGATAAATAACATAACTGACTGCAAGCATTGCTGCTACAGGTATTGTAAGTTTTGCCAAATTTAAATCATCTTTGCCAAAATAAGAATACTGAACAAAACCAAAGATTACAGTCATTAGTAGTGCTACAATAGCCCATCTGATGATAGGTGCTTCTCTTTTTTTAAGATCTTCAGGAACATTTATACTACCTCTCTTTTTTAAAGTAGCAATTAAGATTGCAATTCCGAGAATAATTGTATTAAAACCTGCTGCTGACAATACTGTCACCACAGCCATAAGCTGGTTTGTAGCCTTAACACCTGTTTTAGAAGTAAGTAATATAATTGCAATTACAGCTTCTGGTAAGTTTGAAGCAATACTTGATAATACGCCTGCTACATATTCTGACAAACCTACATATTTTGCTCCGCTATTCAATCCTAATACAGCCCACTCCGATGGTCTAAAAGCCAACCAAGTTCCTACAGCAAACCCAGATATTGTTAACCAGAGAGGGGGGTGACCTGCATAAACAGCTTTAGCAAGAATGAAATATACAATTATTACAGATAAAGCTATTATTGCCTCCCAAATTGTTATATGAAATATATGCTTGAATTTCTTGATAAAACTCATACTCAGAAATATTCTCGAGTAATATATAAATTGTTGGGAGGTTAGATTAGGATAGACTGATATTGGTATTAATCCTTTGTTTTCCCTTCTTCCACTGTCTCTGAAACAACTTCATTATTTTCTTTTGAATCAATCTCAGATCTAAGGATTTTTCTTACTTGCTCAGTTTCTAAATAACTATCTGAAATTTTCTGTGTAATCTCTTCTATTTTCTTCGCTTCCTCAATTATAATTGTTGAATGCATGGTTCCAGAAAGTTCCGCATAACCAATTACACCCATTAGAGGATTTCTAATTCTATCGACTAATTCAGCAAAATCTTCAATATTTTGAGCGATTTGATCATAAGCTTGCTTTCTAAGATCCTCATCTCGTTTTCTATCGGTAATATCTCTTGCTGTTACTAAAATTGTTAATTCCTCTTTAAGAGTAAAGGGTGTTGCAGTGATTTCAACTGGGAAAGTTGTCCCATCTTTTCGGATAAAATCTCGTTCAAATCTAATGATATATTTTTCCATCATTTCAGCGAAATAAACCATTATCTCTTCCTCTGTTAA
Source organism: Candidatus Heimdallarchaeota archaeon (assembly GCA_030607575.1). Lineage (GTDB taxonomy): Archaea > Asgardarchaeota > Heimdallarchaeia > Heimdallarchaeales > Heimdallarchaeaceae > UBA460. Next base: position 7,658 of record JAUWJS010000039.1, read on the forward strand.
ACCTTTAACTAGGTCTAAAAGACTCAAACCAACTATCTCTTCTCTATTGTATTTAGTCATAACTAGAGCAGGATCATTTGCTTCAACAATAGTACCGATAGAACCATCTCTAGGTATACTCAGAATTGCAATAATATCATTTGCTTCATGGAAGAGTTTTCGGTATCTTTCCTCACTTTCCATTAATTCTCTTTCTGCCATCTTTCGCTCAGTGATATCTCTTGATACAGATAGAACAACCATTTCACCTCTTAACTCAAAAACATGAGAACTAATTTCAGTAGGGATTCTTTTTCCATCCTTTGATATTAGCGTATTTTCAAAAGTTGTTATTCCTTCCTTTATTATTTCATGAATATTTTCAGAAAGTACATCTCTGTCTTCAGGAGCAGTAATTTCAGAGGATTTCATTTTCAGAAGTTCAGCTCTTTCATATCCCAATAGTGTGCAAGCTACGTCATTTACCTCTATGAATGTACTGGTACTATTTCTTTCTTCATCGACATTTGTCAAGAAAATAGCATCATTTGTATTATTGAAAATTTGTCTATATTGTTCTTCTCTTTCAATAAGTTCTTCTTCAGCTTTCTTACGATCTGTTATATCCCTAACAATTCCCTGAACAACTTGTATTCCTCCAATTTCAAACTTACTAGAAGACACATCTGCAGGGAAGACAGAACCATCTTTTCTTCTGAATTTGGTTTCAAAATTAACAGACCCTTTTTCCTCTATTGTGTCAAATGCATTCTTAGATGTTTCTTGCTCTGTAATAGGGTGCAACTGCATTATAGTTAACTGAAGGAATTCTGATTTCGAATATCCGAAGAGCTCTTTAACCCGTAGATTTACATCCAGAACGTTTCCTCTTAAATCATGTAGGAATATACCATCATTTGATTGATCAAAAGTTTGTCTGAATTTTTCTTCACTTTCTTTTAGTGCTGATTCAGCTATCATTCTTTCTTCAATATCCCCTATAACAGCCATTATCTCTGAAGGTTTCCCTTCATCATCAGTAGTTAGAGAAGCACTTAGCTCTATTGGAAATTTACTTCCATCTCTCTTTAGTGACATAAATTGAGTATTTTGTAATCTTCCTTCAGATAAAACTAGTTTTAGCTGACTATTTACAAATTCTAGATCCTCTCTAGCAATGAAATCAACAGTTGTCAAACCAATCATATCTTCTATGTCATCATATTCATACATACTTGCAGTCTGTTGATTAGCAAAAGATACACGTCCTTCTAAATCAATCAGAATAATTGCATCTGGGGAAGTTTCGATTAGAGTTCTATATCTCTCCTCGCTTTTCTTAATAGAAAGTTCAGCTTTCTTTCTTTCAGTAATGTCTCTCGCAATAGAAAGCAATACTTGTTGATCCTTAAGTGTAAAGAGATGGGAACTAAACTCTACTGGTCGTAATTCACCTTTGTGATTTTCAACTTGTGTTTCGAAAGTTTTCGTTCCTACAGTGAATAAATCTTCAGTGATTTCCAATGAAAATTGTAGGCTGCTAGAGCTATCGTTTGCTTCAGATGCAATCTCTAGAATCTCGTCTCGTGTATATCCCAGCCACTGACATGCTGTTTCATTTATTTCCAACATATCCCCTATTTCATCATATTCATTTATTTTGTGAATGAAAATAGCATCTTTAGCGTTTTGGAATATTTGTCTAAATTTTTCTTCACTTTCTTTTAGTGCTTCTTCTGCTTTTTTCCTTTCAGTAATATCTATTTCAACTGCAATAAAACCAAGAGCACTTCCTTCTTTGTCTTTTATAGCTGCTGCATGATACTCTCCTGGGATGGTTGATTCATCCTTTCTTAAAATTGAAACTTCAATATCATGAATGAATCCCTCTTCTATGGTTCTTCTTTGAACATCTTTAGCTGTAAAAGAATCCTCATGAGCGATTAGATTATCAATATTCATTCCAAGTAATTGATTCTCATTCTCATAACCATGAAGAGTAGCAGCTCTTTTATTGACAAATGTCACTATATCAGATGAATCTGAACGTATTATAGCCGCAGGAATTGTTTCAACTAATTTTCTGTACTTCTCCTCACTTTCCATTAAGTCTTTTTGAGCTTTTTTCCTTTCAGTTATATCTCTTGCCATTGAAAGGATGACTTTTTGAGATTGTAATTCAAAAATATGTGAATTAATTTCAACTGGTATCCGTTTTCTATCTTTAGATAATAGACCAATTTCAAAAGTCGCATGACCTTTGTCTACAATCTTCTTTGTATATTCAGAATTGTACTCCTTGTCCTCAGGCGCTGTAATGTCAATAGAAAACTTATCAAGTAATTCTTCTTTAGAAAATCCTAACCATCTTAATGCTACATCATTTACTTCAACAAATTTACTTGAAGAACCATCTTCTCCTAGAAGAGTTAAGAAGATAGCATCACTTGTATTATGGAAGATTTGTCTGAACCTTTCTTCACTACTAGTGAGCTGTTCCTTTGCTTTTCTTCTTTCTCTTAAATCTCTAGCAGTTGTTAAAACAACTTTTTCATCATTCAGTAGGAAGATATTTGAGTTATATTCAACTGGAATCTTACCCCCGTCTTTGTGAATTACGTACCCTTCGAAGGTAACACTATTTTTTTCTAATAATTTTTTACCGATTTCTGATTGTCCAACTATTTCTTCTGGGGTCTGTAAATCAACTGGAGTCATTTGAAGAAGTTCTTCTCTTGAAAATCCCGTCCATTCACAGGCAATATGATTAACTTCAATGAACTCCCCCATCATATTATCAGATGTTAGAGGCGACATGAAAATAGCTTCATCTACATTCTGGACTATTTGTCTGAACTTCTCTTCACTTTCTTTCAATTCATCTTGCTCTTCTTTCCTTTGGGTGATATCTCTTATAACAGCCAGACTAACTAAGTCTTCGCCAAGAGTGAATAAGTGAGAACTAATTTCCACAATTATCACCCTTCCATCTTTAGTTTTGTGCATTCTCTCAAAAGTAAGTTCTTTTTTCTCCATTAACTCTTGCACAAACTCAAAACTTTCCTTTTCTCCTGTAACAATGAAGTCAGATGGTTTCATCTTCATGAATTCTTCTCGAGTGTAACCATACATAGCAGCAGCTACACTGTTAGTTTCGATAATCTCTTCAAATGATCCATCATCTCCTCTTCTACTAACAAAGATACCATCATTTGTATTATGAAAAATCTGTTTAAATCTTTCTTCACTTTCTTGAAGTTCTTTGGATGTTTGTTTACTCTCTGTAATATCACTAGCTAATTCTGCAACTCCAATTAAACTCCCATCATCTCCATAAACAGGATATCCTCGAACGAACCAAACTTTATGATCTGGAGTTATTACTTCTGCAACATGCTCCTGTCCTGAATCTCTTGCCTTAATAACAGGGCAATTGTCACATGGTTGGTCTCTTTGATACCATAGTTCATAACATGTTTCTCCAACAATTTCCTCTGGAGACTGCCCCAATAGATCACTTGCTATCTTATTAGACCAGATTATTTTCATGTCGGTATCGTAAAAAATTATGTGTTCAGTTAGATAGTCTAAGAATTTTGATTTTTTGAACTCAGAGGCTATAACTTTAGTTTCTTTCTGTTTATCTCTTGTTATATCTTGAGTAATTATAAAAAACTTATTTGATTTTTCTCCCTCTATAATTGGATAAAAACGATTTCGTATAAATTTTCTAGTTCCATCCTTTGTTACAATCCAAAGTTCGATTTCTTTTGCGTAAGTATTCAGCTTCTTATTTTCAGATTTAATTTTTTGCAATCTATTTTTCTCTTCTTTAGCTGCGAAAAAGACACTATTTTTTCCTTGCATCTCTTTCAAAGAATATCCTATGATTTGTAACAAGCGATTGTTTGCAAATTCAATCTTATCATTATTAATTATGGTTACTCCTACATCGATTTTATCGAATATCTCCCCTATGTCTTCTTCTGCCATCTGATTCACTCGAATAGATTTTTTACCCCAGATTGAGAACCAAACCAGTATTGTGATTATGCTCTCAAGTATATTTGCAAAAATAATTTTAATAAGATTGTGATGGTTCTAGTCAAAATTTTAACGAGAATATTTAACTAAAATGCTCTCTTGTTGTCTCTAGTAAAAGTATATAGATATTCAGAATGTATAAGAACAGAAAGTTTCTCTCCTGTTATGAATTTCTTCCTAGTTTTAGTCACAAAGAACAAATTTTCTCCTTTAAAGTTCAAGGTTAAAACCTGTTGGTCAAGAATTTTTTCTGAATCAACAATTGAACATTTCAATACTATTTGATTTTCATCAACAGTTTTATTCGGATCTAGCTCTCTAATAGATTCTGCTCTAAATCCTATATCACCTTCTGTGATATTTTCTTTTAGTATTCTTTTTTGAATATTTTTAGGAAGCAAAATCTGTTCATCAATAACTAATAAAACTGATTTTTTTGATATTTTGAATTTGAGAAAATTCATCGGAAAGTTGCCAATAAATTGTGCTACAAACTTCTGATTAGGTTCATCATAAAGTTCTTCAGGAGGGCCCATTTGAGCAATTTCTCCATCTTGTAATAAAATGATATTGTCTCCGAGACTGAGAGCTTCAGCTTGATCATGAGTCACATAAACCATTGTTGTCTTCAGAATTCCATGAAGTTTTCGTATCCATGTTCTCATCTCATATCTTAATCTAGCATCAATATTACTAAGTGGTTCATCAAAGAGAAAAATCACAGGCTGTCTAATTACTTCTCTACCTATCGCAACCCTTTGTTGTTCTCCTCCACTTAGTTGAGAAGGATACTTGTTTCTATGTTCCTCCAGTTTAAACAATTTTAGTGTTTCATCCACTTTAGTTTGTACGTCTGATGATGTGAAAGTTCTTCTTTTAAACAAATTTCCTTCTTTTTGACTCTCTAATGGAAAACGCAAATTTTCTTCTACAGTCATATGTGGAAAAAGAGGATAGTTTTGAAAAACCATTGCTATGTTTCTTTTATTTGCAGGTATGTCTGTAATATTGTTTTCATTAAAAAATATTTGACCTTCTGAAGGATATAATAATCCAGCTAGAATTCTTAATAATGTGGTTTTTCCACTTCCTGAAGGTCCGAGGATAACAGTGAAACTTCCTTCAGGAATTGTGATGTTAATATCTTTGAGAACTGTTTTTTTCCCATATTTTTTTGTTAGATTTTTTATTTCAACTTTCATTTCATACATCTCTTATATTTATTGAATTATCAATTCCTTTAAGCAGATAATTTCTTAGAAATACGAACAACAAAAGCAAAGGAATTGTTACTAATATTGATGCAGCTGCAAATAATCCCCATTCAGGAGAACTAGATTCTATAGACCCCAGAAAAGTGTATAATTTGATGGGGAGAGTGTATTTTCCTGGTGATTGTAATAGTACAAATGCCATCAGAAAACCATTCCATGTACTCAAGAAATTTAACAAGAATGTAATAGCTATCGCAGGTCCTGATAATGGTAGAATGATTTTTCGAAGTACTCTAAATCGCGAATTTCCCATAATCAGGGCAGATTCATCTAATTCCTTCGGAATTGAATCAATATACCCCTTTATTATCCATAATGCTAGAGGTATGGTGTGTGTACTATAGGCTAAAATTACACCAATGTATGTGTCTATTAATCCTAAATTAAACATGATAAGATAAAATGGTATTAGTGTAAGAATGCCTGTAAACATTTTTAGAGTAAAAACACCAACCATCATCTCCTTCTTAGCTTTAAATGTATATCTTGAAAATCCATAAGCTGCTAAAGCTGTTAAAACGACACAAATACTTGCTGATCCCAATGCAATGAGTAGCGAATTAGCAAAGTTCAAGTGAATACTTTCTTGAGTAAATAAAATTCTAAAATTATCTAAAGTAGGATTATCTGGGAAAAACGAGGTTGGTACAGAACTATTTCCCCCCGAGAAAGCTATCCATATGATGTTCCAAAATGGAATAAGTGCTACAGTTGTAACTAAGAGTAGGAAGAAAATACTGTTTTTTGGTTTGGATGCAATTTCATAAGTTCTTGATAAGAACTTGTTCTGTTTAAAATTAAACTGGGTGTGAATTCTAAGATAATTTAGAATAAAAGTGAATGATAATAAACTGATAGTTGTTACCCAACCTACTAGATTCCAACTCATAATTATTCCCGTCCAAAGCATTGGCTGCAATAATATAGATAGTTTCACAAAGAATTCTGAGACAAAACTAGTTATTAAATAAATACCCAATAATGCTGTAATGGTCCAAGGAAGCCAATTAGTCAATTTCAGCAGAATATTAGCCGTTAAGATGGTAGTAAACTGAATTAACAGTATGCTGTGAATTGAATTCAAATTAACTATTCTAGAATCAAGCTTTTGAAGAAAAATCCCAACACTTCTTTTTATTTGTTTGAACCAGATTATTATCTTATTAATTGGTTTGAATTCTACTTCTTCAGAACTATTTTTTCTTATATTTGAAACTATAAAAAACTCTAGAACGATGATGAAGATATTCCAATTCAAAGCATACCACATCTGATAGAAAAAGAATTGTGATAATGAAAGGATTATATCTACAATAAGCATCACTTTGAACCATTTTATTGAAATATTCTTTTTTGAAAATATCAAAATTGCTGATATTAGATAAAAGCCCGCAAGGACATAACTTAGCACATCATTCCAATAAATACCAAAATATCTGAATCCCGTTATACTTGAAGCAAAATATCCGACTGATTGGAATAGGAAAAGAATAGGTAAAATATATTTATTACTGGAAGTTTTTTTCTGACTAGATGGTATGTAAGAACTTTTTGTACCCTTTGACATCTTTACCCATATTAAAACAAAAAACAACGTCAGAAGACTCATGATTGTAGAATATGCCGCAGCTATTCCAATCTCTCTTTGCTGATAGAACATGTAAAATGTAAACGTGCTAAAGAGATCCGTAGCACCAATGATTCCAGCTTCGTTTGACCCATATGACAAAAGAGGATATCCGTTCGTTAGTAAAAATGCTACGTTAAAACTCCCAAAAGTTTTGATGATTTCCAATATTATTGCTGGGAGAATAATAGGTTTGATCAAAGGAATTACAATTTTTCTTATTTTAGTTCTTTCCCGAATTTGATCAATATCAGCAACATCATTTAATTCTCTGGGAATACTGCTCAAACCTGCTAGAAACAATGTTGTTATAAGGGGAATTGAATCCCACACTTCTACAAAGCATGCGATGAATAAAGCTACATAAGGTTGTGTTAATAGATTTACATTCGTTCCAAATAGTGCATTAAAAAAGGATAATCCACCAGTACCATGGAAGAATGTTCTCCAGGATAAGATTTTGATGTAAGATGGGATTGCCCATGGTAGATATAAGAACAGATACCATAATTTCTTCCTTTTTACCTTGTATTGAATAATATACGCTAAGATGAAACCTAGAACTATTTTTACCAAAATAATCAAGATAGTCCAAACCAAAGTAGTCGTGAAAGCTATTGGGAGCTGAGGATTTTCTGTAATATGTGCATAATTGTTGAATCCAGTAAAAACAGGTTGTTCTCCTCTTTTAAGGTTGTAAGAGGTAAAAGATAGACATATTCCATATAATATTGGATAAACTTCCAATAAAACTAGAGCAAACAGAGCAGGGAAGATAAATATGTATGCAATTCTATTGAAAGGAACATCTCTCCTTGCAAAAAAGATGAAGATTGAAACAAATACAATGACTATAACTAGCAGTGATAAAGACGTAGCCAACTTTGAATAATGTAATTGATCTTCTTGACTTTGGAGAGTCTCAATTTGTTCTGATTCCCAATAAAGTTCTTCACTCACTTGTTGAATGATTTGCAAATGTGTATAGTCTACGAAAGTTGCATTAACAAGATATATTGAAAATTGGTATAATTGCGATGGTAAAAGCCCTGTAATCCTTGCATAAATCGTATCTGATTCATTGCTAACAATGTAGACTGTGAAATTTAATGTAATCTTCTTTTGTGCAAGAAGATTTGAATCAGATATAGTATAATTCACTGGAGAAAAATAGTTCTCTTCGCTTTCTACACTTTGATTCAGAAATATGAAAGACCACGTATGATTAAAACCTGTTTCATTTCTATAATCAATTCTAAATCCATTAAAAAGAGAATTATCTGGAACTGTCCAATTGAGTAGAACATACCTATCTTGGATATCAGTAATTGATACATTATCGTTTTGAGCTCTAATTTTATTTGATGAGTGAGATTGGGAGAAAAGAAGAATTCCACTTAAGATTATTAATGTAAGTAAGCTGATTTTGAAATTCTTTGTTAGTTTAATTTTTCCCATTTAAGCTCACCTATTAGCTTCTATACCGGCTTGAGCATCATCAAGAGAACTTTGAATGTCTTCGTGATTTAGTAATATGAATTGTAATGCTGCTCTCATGAAGTCAGAATAAAAATCATAGAGGGGATCCATAGGATAATATTGACTATTTTCAATTTGTTTAATTTGAGTTAGAATTAAAGGCTCATTTTGAACAATTGGAGAATATATTGTTTCAATCAAAGTAGGAACCTTGTATTCAATTGAAACTAGCTCTTTTTGAACTTCATCTGATGTTAAGAATAAAAGAATATCATAACAAATATCCGGATAGAGCGTATCTTTTGACATTCCCCATCCTTTAATTTCAACCATTGGAGAAATTCTTTCATCGGTAGAAGATATAATTGGAAGAATCTGAACTCCATAATTTGTTCCTAGTTCATTCAAAGATGGGATATACCAACCTCCATAAATCAGCATCGCTCCTTTGTTTGTGATGAATGCTTGAGTAGCTGAATGGCTGGTGTCATCATAACTTACACATCTCTCCACATATTTTAAGTTGTAAATGAATTCCATTGCATTTCTAGAAGCAGTGTCATTTACTATGATGGAGTTGTTCTGATATAATGGTCCATGACCAAAACCTGACTGAAAAGCTGGCCACATATAAGGAGACAGTGTTCCCCATACAAGTCCATACTCCTGATTCACGGAGCGATCAGTCATATTAACAGCTGCTTCGACGAATTCTATGTCCGTCCAGTTTTCTTGAGGGTAAGGTTGACTATTTTGATCAAAGACATCCTTGTTATAAAATAATAAAATTGAATCATACCATAAAGGCAATCCCCAAAGTTCGTTCATGTAACTTAAACTATTAATTGCTGAAGGGAGATATTTTGCTTCATCTGTAGGAGAAAGAAAATTAGTTAGAGAACGGATATACTCTAGCTCTGCAAGTTCCCCAAACCAAGCCCCCTTACCAAGGAAGATGTCAGGAGCATCACCTGTCTGTGCTACACTAAGGAACTTGTCCAACCACCCAGAAGAAGGTTGCTCAATAAGATTGATATTGATGTCTGGATGCTCTAGCTCATACTGTTCTATAGCATCTGCTATAACTTGAATTCCTTCATAAGTGTACCATATATCTATCTCGATGTCCTTTTGTGGTCCTTGATAGAAACTGAAAAAAAACGCAGGAATTATAACTCCAAGTACTGCAATAGAAATCATTATAATTTTTACATACTTAGAGACCATCTTGTACATTCCTTCTAAATTCTCTTTTTATTGTTTTGTGTTTAATTGTAAGAAAATGATGTTTCTATTCATTCACTTTGCCTGTTAATTTATTCAATTAAAGTGTTGTCAGTTAATAAAATTTATATCACAAGTGCAGATTAATTTACTCATGAATAGTAAAGTTAGGACACTTTCTATTGGAATAATTTCAGTTTTAGTTCTTACTGGAGCAGGTTTAGGCATATATTTTGGAGTGTTTTATGAGATGACTACTGATACGAATGTTGTCTTGACTCTCCAAGGGTCAAGTTCTACAAAGAATTATACGATGACTGAAATCAGGGATTTTGCTAATATTACTGGATATGCTGGTTATAGAAAATCTACAGGTACACTAGTAGGACCAAATCTCTACAAAGGTGTAGAAATATCAACTCTTCTAAATGATGTAGGAGGGTTAGTTGGTGGAGAGGAGCTTGAGATAGTATCCAGTGATAGTTACAAAGTCATTTTTACATATGATATGCTTCAGGGACATTTTCCTGCTTATGATAGTACTACTGGAGATTACTTAGGCGTAGGAAACTTTAGTATTATTTTAGCATATGAAATGGACGGAGGGGACTTAGCTCCAGGAGATGGAAAACTAAGAATTGCTGCTGTAGCTGAGGATGGAGAAATGTATCTATCTGATGGTTCACCATGGGTGAAAGATGTGGTAGAACTTAACGTTATAACACTGAGTTCATGGATTGTTTATTTGTATGGAATAACTAACGATAGTATAGATAAGCCAACATTTGAAGCGTTTATGCATTTCAATGAAGGAGAAAATAGATTGATTTACCAAGTACAAGAAGGAGATAGATATAATACATATGAAGGCTTAGCTTTATGGAGAATAATTGCAATAATTGATGGAGGTGCTACTGATTCCTTTAATGACACGCTTGCAGCATTTGGTTACAATATTATTCTCAAGAATTCTTTAGGTGAAACTGTCAATTTGGATGCAGCTGACATAGCACGAAATGACAGTTACATATTAGCTGCTGAGAAAAATGCGGTCTTTCTAGGAGGAAATGATGCCCCGTTAAAATTGGTTGGACCTGGTGTAGTTTCTCTAGAAATGATCGGAGGAATTATTGAAATCAGATTAGTTTTATAATTGAGTCTGCTTGGTATAAAGTCTCTAATCCTTATTGTTAAATATGGCACTTTATATAGCCAAAAATAATATCTGAAACAGAGTGGGAACCGAATGATTGAAAATAATTCAGACCTTCTTACTGGAGAGTTTTTTGACCCAGTTATGGTTAAGTATAGCAAAAAAAGCCATTTCAAGTGGGTGATCAGTCATGTTCTAGCCCATAAAGGTATGATTGCTTTATTTTTTCTATTTGCCACAATAAGCGCAGCAATAGCAGCTATTTCTCCGGTCATACTTGGAAAATTAATTACAGAAATTTTGGATCCTTTTGGAATTTGGGATCAAATCACATTTTTTGCATTTATAATTCTAATTTTAACTATCGTAAGTGGTGTTGCTAGCTTTGCTTCTGGTTTAATTATCGAGGTGACATCTCAAAGGGTTGAGAGAGATATTAGAGACGAATATTATGCCTCTATGTTATCTAAATCAATGACTTTCCATGATGAGGTTAAAGCAGGCGATGTTATGGCCAGAGCTACTTTTGATACTAGAATGGTCAATTTCTTTGTCAATCCAGTAATTCATTTAGCATATGCTGCAATTTTTGGAGTTTTATTTACGATCGGAACTATGTTTTTCATAACTCCCTATTGGAATGGTCTTCCAGTTCTCATTATTATACCTATAATCATTGCTTTCCCAATTTTCTTTTTCGCTAGAAGATTTTACAAATCAGTAGGTCCTATATCAATGCAGATACAAGCATCCTACTCTAGTCTTTCTGCTTATTTACA
>JAUWJS010000110.1 GCA_030607575.1 Candidatus Heimdallarchaeota archaeon
GTTTGGTCTAGAATTTATGTATCAGATGAGGAGAAGAAAAAAGTCTGGAAAGAAGTAGCTGAGAAAAGAGGATTTACACCAGAAGAAATTGAAAAACGCTATGAAGGTTCTATGCACGGAACAATAGAAGAAATAAGGGAATGGTTAAAAGATTATTCAAAACTAGGGGTTGAACAATTTATTTTCATGTTTCCTCAAAATAAGGAAATTGAACAGATGAAAATATTAACAGAAGAAATTATTCCTCATGTTTAATTTCTTACCACTCTTCTGGAGTAGTTAATCCCGAACCTGTTCCAAAAATAACTACTTTTTCTTCTTTAGTTATATCTCCATCTTCAATCAAGAGATCCAATGATGCTACTGTAGCAGCTGCTTCTGGTGAAAGCATAATTCCTTCTTCTTTTGCTAGTTGATTCATAGCTATTTTGATGGTTAAGTCATCAACTGCAACGGCTGTCCCCTCAGAATCTCTTATAGTTTGAAGAATTAAATAATCCGCTATTGCAGCTGGAACTCTTAATCCTGCAGCAATTGTGTGTGCATCTTCCCAGAACTCTGCGTGATCTTTACCTTCTTTAAATGCTTTAACTATAGGAGCACAAGTACTTGATTGAACTGAAATCATTCTAGGTCTATGACTATCAATAAATCCAAGTTGTTCTAATTCATCAAAAGCTTTCCACATTCCTATGATTCCTGTTCCTCCACCTGTAGGATAAACGATCACATCTGGTAAAGACCAATCAAATTGCTCTGCAAGTTCCAAACCCATTGTTTTCTTTCCTTCAACTCTATAAGGTTCTTTTAATGTTGAAATATCAAACCAATCTTCTTTTTCAGCTTCTTCCTTTGCGATTTTTCCAGCATCAGTTATTATTCCTTCAACAAGTCTAACATCCGCGCCAAGAGCTTTAACTTCTCTTACGATAAAAGGAGGTGCATCCTCAGGCATGAAAACATGAGCTTTTGATTTAGTTCTTGCTGCATAAGCAGCTAAAGCCGCTCCTGCATTTCCAGCTGTTGGTATAACAAAATCATTAATTCCCAACTCCACAGCTCTTGAAACAGCTGCACATAAACCTCTACTTTTAAAGGAACCTGTGGGATTAAAACTTTCATCCTTAAGAAGTAGATTCTTCAATCCCAACATCTCTCCTAGATTGTTTATTTTAACAACAGGGGTCCATCCTTCACCTAAAGTGAAACGATATTTATTATCAAAAACAGGCATTATCTCAGCCATACGCCAGATATCATATCTTCGTTTATGAAAAGAAGATTTATCCAAAGTTTCTTTAGCTTTTTCTAGATCATAATCTGCAAACAAGACTTTTCCACACGAACAAAGTTTGTGCTTTGAGTCGATATTGTGAATATCCCCACATGCAGTACATCTCAATTGAAAAGCTGTAGAAGTTATTTTATCATAATCCAGTTTAATCATGAGTGATTTTCCAAATAAAGGACAGATAAAAAATGTTTCCTATTTTGATGGAGTAACAATTGCCCTCTCGGATTTTTCAAAGATGATATCTATAAGAAAATCTGCTTCCTTTTGAAAATGTTCTAGAATTTCACCCTCTTTGATGCTTTTGTAGTTATCTTCGAATTTCTGATTAAATCTTTGCACAAAATTATAGAGCTTAGTTCTTGCATTAAAACTGTCTCTATCACAAGCAAGAATGCCACAAAATCTACCAAAACTCTCCACAAGCAACTTTTTACCCTCAAAATCTATTCCTCTAAGCCCACTTCCAAAAACTTCAGAAGACATAGTTCTTATCGCAGAAATTAACCCAGAAATTAGAACTTCATTTATTGGAAATTGTCTGTTAAAGTAGTATGAATAGACATAAGATCCTTCATCAGTGAAGATATTCAAGAAATAGACTTGAGGCATACGTTTTGTCTTCTTAATGTATGAGTGTTTTGCAAGATCATTAATTACATCTGTTATTTCGTGGATAAAGACCATAGGCTTTTCAATTTCATTAGATTGAATCATCAAAACACTTTTTGCACATCTTTCAATTAATGGAAAATTAGCATTTTTCTCTGCTAAATCTCTAGCTTGTTCAAATACATATTCAGCATCTACCTGTTCATTTAACGCCACTAGAAGTTGTCCGCTGATATAAAGAACTTCAGCTAAAATGGGTAAATCTTGTTCTTGGCAGATGGAAATAACATTCGCCAAATATCTTTCTGAGTTTGTTAAATCTGCTTCTGATTGTGAAATCTTATATCTGTGAAGATATGCTTCAGCTAAATATAATTGCGATAGAACAACGTATTGGAACTCACTTACAATAGCCAGTTCATAGCATTTCTTAAAAGATTCAATGGAGGAAGATAAATCATATGTATCAAGATAAGTTCTCCCCATGTAATAATAATAAGTAGTTAGCCATCTTTGATTTTTAGTTTTTTCACTTAGATTTCCTCCCTTTTCGAGATATTTTATCCCTTCTTGTAGATTACCTTTGCCGGAGATTTTTGTGAGAGAATAGCCATATAGAAGATTTACAATTGGTGAATTTCTATTTGTTAGATCCTGAGCTTTGTCCAAATATTCCAAAGCTTCTTCATACTTTTCTTGTTTAATAAGAACTTCAGCAATATTAACATAAATACTAGGTTTGGATTGAGAAATCTCAGGATCTTTGAGAGCTTCTATGCATAATGAAAGAGCCTTTTCTAAGTTCCCTCTAGTATGTTCAAGATCAGCCATATTAGATATGAGTGATGCAATAAATTCCTTATTACCTATTTTTTCAGCAATCACGATAGCTTTGCTGTAATATTCAGAAGCTTCTTCTAAATAACCTTTGAATCGATAAAGACCACCTAACATTGTGTAACAATCTAATCTTTTTGTATCCATATTCAAGGCTTCAGCAAGTTCTTTGTAGATTTCCAACCAACCAGAATAAGATTCATCTCCTGTTCGAAATTCTCTATATGCTAAATCACTAACAACCTGAAGTGTAAGAAGAGGGTATTTTTCGATCAGAACTGTATCAAAAAGATTTGAGCGGAAAACTTTAGAATATTGTTGAATGGTCTTAACATCAGAATTCATAGAAGCTATTTCCATCGATAATATGGCTGAAAATGCTTTATGCATTGAAGGATCTGTCTTCTTAAGTTCTACCATCAAAGCAATTGTGTTTGCTATCAGTGCAGAAACTACTTCTCTGTCTCCAGTAAATTTCGCTGATTTCATTCTGAAATACATAGCTTCGAAGTTATCTTCAGGGATAGGAAAGGTTAGTACTTTTTTAAATTGTGAGAGAAGAAAATACCCTATCATTGTAATTTGAGTATAATTAATTCTTGAAAACTCAGGAATGCTTGGTGTATTAGCTAAATCATCAGAAGCATAGACTAATGACTGAAAAGAACTATACTGCATTTCTTGATACTTTTGAAAAACTGGAAAGAATTGTTCAAAATCAGATTTGATGAATTTTTCAAATCTAGAGAACTCATTAGGTAAATCAAAATCATCTGATTTCAAACTATCTCACAAGATAAATATTGGATAAATATTTATTAAACATTCTTACAGTACTAGCTGATTAATCAAGCACTATTATTGACCGATTTCATTGCTTCTTGGGGAAGTTTTTTTATAGTTTAAATTAATGGCAATACTGAGGAACATGACTAATGAAATACTTGAGAATCCTGTTTTTGCTTCAAAGTATATTTCCAAATTCACCCATTATAGTGAATTAGACAAAGACCTCAGAGACAATATAGGGATGGAATCAGTTAATGCTTTAGCTTATTGCATGCTACCAATAATTGATCAAATACCTGAAGATAAAAAAGGAATTGTTCGAGTTTTTATAACAAATAATGAAAGTCAACCTATCACTTTATCTGTCCGATTTTCAATTGTAGGATGGTTTAGTGACCTTCGTAAGCATGAAAAAGCCAGAAAAGTTGAAACGATCACTATTCAACCTGAGGAGGTCTGGTTTAGAGATATATCTTTTAAAAGTTCAATAAAACAAGGAAAAAATTATTTTCAATTATTGTTTTATGATAAAAAGGAAGTCTATGCTTCTGCTCATTTTGAGTTTTCCCAAATACGAGAAATTGAAGAACAAAAACAGATTGAAAGAAGCAATTATCTTGGTATGTCATCAAAAGCTTATATCAACCCTCAATCATTAAACTACTGGACGTTTTACACCCTTTTTGGCCCTTATTCTTATGTCAAAGAAAGTATAATTTTTCTTTTCCTTAAGATAATTGGTATTTTAGCAGGTATTGTACTTATTGCATTATCAATACCAGCAACAACAATATTTCCAGACTATGTCATGGCTATTGGGATTGTAGTAATAATAATCTCTCTGTTAGCATTTACATCTAATTTAGATGATAAACATGTTAAACTTATTTTTGAATTAGGATTAACTGATAACCCAAAAAGAGGAAGTATAGAGTTAACATCAAGTACCATTTCTTCTACACTTCAGAAATTCTGCAAAGTAGATATGAATTTTGATTATGATACAGAAAATGATAAAGTAAAATGGAAAGAAGGTTCAAACAAACTTTACCAGAAATTAATTCCTCAGATTGCTAGTACACTTCAACTTACATATGACATTGGTGAGGCTGAAATAGTTAGTAAGCCTGTTGCAAAAGAAATTACTGACAAAGAAGAACTAAAGAAGAAAATCGAAAAAGGGATTCAACTTCAGCACGAAGAAGGGATTAAGTTCAAAGATGAAATTGATTCTGTAGGAAAAGATTCAGAAGGAATAGAGGTTAAATCTCAATCCATCGAATCGACTACTTCAATTAAACCTGATTTTGATTCACTTGTAGCTAAAGATTCTATCAAACAAGATATTGAACCCATTGAAACCATACCATCTTTGCAACCCCTAGTAGAACCAATAGAAACCAAATCAGAGTTAAAACCATTGGTAAAAACAATAGAAACAAAAGCTGAAGGTATTGTCAAAGATGCTAAAGGATATATTGGAAAACCTACTGATACAGAAACCATTCCAATTCCTAAACAACTACCAATGGAAGAAAAAAAAGCAAAAGAAAAGAAATCTGTAACAGAACTCAATAAAGATTCAGAATAGACTGTTTAAGTAAAGTAAATATATACCTCAACTCTTCATTCATTGGTTATAAGTTTGATTAATAATAAATATCCTGTCAAAGTTCATGGAGAAGAAAGGTTTTCATTCTTTTGGATAAAACTTGCTTGTTTTGGCATGATGCTATATTATATCATTGAAATGGTGAATAGGATTTTGTTCATTTTTTTCTATGAAGATCAGACAGGAGAACCAATTTTTTCTCAGGAAGTTATGGATTTCTGGCGAATTGCAGATTCAGTTTTTTATGCTCTCATGTTTATAATAATAGCCATTCAGGTTCTTCAATGGAGAAGTGCTAATATTGGATTGGAAAATAAAAAGAAAGCAAGAAATGCTGTTTTTGCTCTACTGATAACAGCTTTTGCCCTAGGGCTCTATGAAGCATTATTGGTATTACAACAAGATCTTAGTTATAGTCATCAGAGTGATCTTACTGTTCCATTTATGTTAATGATAATTGCACACTTTTATGGTATGAATGTAGTTAAAAATTTAATTACTACAATTGGTAGATACAAGAAAGTAAATACTGGAGAGAGTGTGTTCTACTCCTTGTTTGCTTTGAATCCAGCTATTAGATATTTAGCATCATTCATCATGTTATTTATGGTACCTCTCTTAACAATTAGTCCATATTTATTTATAGCTTATTCTGAAGTAGTCATGACTTATATCTCCGCTGTGGTAGCTGTAGGATTTTTCATAGTTCTCTTGAGAGATAGTCAAAAGGTCAAAATAGCACAGCTTTTGCAGAATCTTGATGAAAAAGAAGAGAGCAAACCTTTCGAAGGTCCTTCATTAAATTATCTTGATAACGGAGAGATTCCTATAGATACTTCCTTCAACTCTGTTGAATCTGTTTTCTGTAGCGATTGTGGATTAGTAATTTATGAGAACGCAAAAAAGTGTTCTAATTGTGGAAAAGAAGTGGAAAGTTAATTTCTCTACTTATCTTTTTACTAGTGTTTTTACAAGAAAATAAGTAACAACAGCTGTTATTCCCACTCCGACTATTATGAAAATAGCTGTTATTTGATTTGAGGGATCTTCATTATATTCTGTATTATAATTGTCTGTATTGTGGTTTATTGCATCGAGTATTTTTGTTTCAAGAAAACTATAACTAGCTTGCCCTTCTATTAAAGCTACAACACTTCCTAAATCATCTAAAATAACTAGTGTTGGTACTGAATAGAGATCAAAGAATGTATTAGTTTCACTAGTTGAATATCCAATAATCCAATCATCTGATAAACTATGATTATTCTTGAAATCAATTATTCTTTCATTTGTTGCTTGTTTATACACATCCAGCATGAAAATAGTTAGATTGTAATTGGCATCTACTTGTTCTAAAACAATTAATTCATCAATACAACTAGGGCAAGTTGGTAAGAAGAACACAACTAATCTTACTCCTTCATAATTGTTAACATCATCAAGTTCCATGTTCATATCCCAGTAGATTACACTCGTGTTCGAAGCACTACTTACGAATGAGGAAGCATAGAGTAGAAAAGCTAAACTCAAAACTATGAACCATCTTGAAGTGCTTTTTTTAGAAGCCATAGATATCAATCTTCCTTATTCAGCTAATTGCTGAATACTTAATTATCTTTCTGTTTTCCTCAATTTCTACATTATCACAAACAACAGAATTCTTAATGAAAGCATTATTATTTATCACAGAATTTTCCCAAATTACACTACGTTCAACCGAAACATTTTCTTTTAATTTTACATCCTTATGTAGAACTGAAAATGGTCCAACTACTGAATTTTTAGAAATCTCTACATTATCCCCAATCACAACAGGAGCAATAATTTTTGCAGTTTCATCAATTGTTAAATTTTCACCCTTCCATATGCCCTTCATATTCTTTCCAGGTGGTGAATAATCAGCAACAAAACCTCTTAAAACGTCATAATTAGCCCACAGATAACTTCTAACATTCCCCGCGTCAATCCAATAATAATCGCCCACATATCCATTTAGTTTGAATTTTTCTTGAAGAAGATAGGGAAACATATCTTGACCAAAATCTACGATGTCTTTGAAATTATCTAAAATTTCTAGAGCCTTATGTTTGAAGAAATATATTCCAGTATTAACCAAATTTTGATGGAATTCTGCTACAGGACGATAAGCAAAAGCCATTGTTGTAAATAGCATCTCTTCTGGTTTGGGTTTTTCTAAGAATATCTCTATATTTTGCTCTTCATCAAGAAGTATAACTCCAAATTTCTTTGTGGGAAAATCTATATTCTTCAGGCTGATTGTTGCATAAGCATCGGTTGAATAGAAGAACTTCTGCATCTTATTAATAGAAAGATCACAAACTATATCCGCCATTGATACTATAAAATCTCCTTCAATAATATCTGAAACATTTCTTACTGCATCAGCTGTTCCAATAGGATCTATATCTGGAATAATAATCTCTAAATCAGAAAATTTGGGAGAATTATTCAAATAATCAATGATCTGTTCTCCCAAATATTTCACCGCAACGATAATTTTAGAGATTCCTGCATCAGTGATTTGTTTGAGCGCAAAGTCAATCATTGGTGTAAGGGTGACAGGAATCAAGGGTTTAGGTTTGTTAGTTGTTAATGGCTTCAATCGAGTGCCTTTACCTCCAGCGAGAATAATAGCGCATTCTACCTTAGGAATGTCATTCACCTTCTTCTTTTCGTAATCTATCAGATAACCAACCTATTCTAGTTTCTTTGATACCTTTAATATCAAATTCAGGTACAAAAGGTTTGATATCTAGCAAAGGAGTATTATTCAGAACATCAATACCCTTAACGAGAAGTTTGTTTTTTTCAACACTTACTAA
>JAUWJS010000041.1 GCA_030607575.1 Candidatus Heimdallarchaeota archaeon
AACCTGATCTTTTAGTAATTGACGGTGGAAAAGGACAGTTAAATATTGCAAAAAGAGTACTAAAGAAACTGAAGATGTCTGTTCCAATTATTAGTGTTGCTAAGAAAAACGAAGAAATTTTTGTTGATTGGTCAGACGAATCAATTGAAATTGAACAAAATTCACCAGTTTTGAAACTGGTTCAGAATGTCAGAGACGAAGCCCATAGATTTGCTATAAACTATCATAAAATTCTGAGATTAAGAAGTATTCAAGATTCCATTTTTGAAAAAATAAAAGGTATAGGTAAAACTAAGGTGCAAAAACTAATGTTGGAGTATGGAACTATTGAACAAATTGCTAAAGCAGAAGTTGAAGATTTAAAGAAACTATTATCAGTAAACGAAGAGATTGTAAACCAGATTTTATCATTAGCTCAAAAATCTTTACATAAATCTCCATACGAAGACTGAAAATTGATCCACTTTTGGTAGATTAAGAATCACAAAAAAGACCATGTTCGGTTTTTTTCGAAGTAGTAAGAGAATTAGTATTAAGGAATAGTATATAAATGAAAATATCGTATTTTAGGTAGTTAAGTGGAATACTTAACCGGTGATAAAATGAAAAGAAAATTAATATTCTCAAGCGGGGTTCTTGTGCTTATCTTCTCAATGGCTCTCATATCTCCTGTGAAAGCTAGTACAACCTGGGGGTTTGAGACTGATAAGACCTATGTATTTGAGTTGAAACAACTTAGCATCTATGGTGCAGATTATACTCTAGCGTTGAAGCAAAATACAACCATGAAGATTGTATTTACAGATGTCAACGATACAGGATATAGTTATAATGTAACTGACTTTGAAGGTACAGTAACTCCAAATTCAACCGTTTTTGTGCCAGTTGAAGTATCAGAAGGTGTATTCTTTACCATGCCACAGGGTCTACCAATTGCTTTACCATTGTCAATTGATGCGATTGATTATTTAGAGGTTTTTGGTCAGTTTATAAATGAGACCAATCTCAATTTGATGCTTGGGGAACTTATGGCTAACATAACAGATTTTGGAAATATTACCTACATGGATGTATATTCCATCTATAATGAAGACTATTTGTATGGCAAGTTTGATTTGTTTGCTCCAGAATTAAATGAAACAACTCTTACTAATTTAATGGCAGGATTTGATACTGGGGAAATGGGAATTTCAATTCCAACCAATATAACAGAATTCAAACTTAATGCTACAATAGCTTACAATGCAACATCAGGATTGTTTGATTATTTCAAAATAACAATTCGTTCGATAGGTGAACAGTATGAATATGTAGATGATTTTAATGTGGATGTCAGATATGGTCTTTACATACCACCTCCTCCATATACTCCAACTCCAACCCCAACTGAAACAAACTTTCCGTGGTTGGTTCCAATTGCGGCAGTTTCGTTAATATCTAGCGGTTTAGTTCTTAGAAGAAAGAAAAAATAACCGCTCATTCTTTCTTCTTTTTAAACGAATATTTTTTAACTACATTACGTTAGGTTCTATTGAATACATTGAGTCTCAGAAACGATGAATATCTTATACTTAAGCACATCTTAAAAGATCCAATTATACCTTACAGTAGATTGGCAGAAAAAATAAAATTGTCCTCACCGACAGTAAAAAAGCGTATAAACTCGCTTCTAGGAGAAAATGTAATTAGTAGCTTTCATGCAGAATATCATCCTGAATCATTAGGTTTGGAAAGCCATATCTATCTTTTAAAAATCAATTCCATAGACAAGTATTTGATTGTTGAAAAGATTCTAGATTTCCATCCATATTTGATAGTTCGACAAAGGTGTTATGGAGGAATTACAGGTATTTTTCTAAAAATTCATATTCCTATAGGCTCTCTAAATAATTTCAATAATTTTCTTAACTATTTGGTTGACAGTGATTTAGTAGAAGAAATAGTCCATTCTTCAACTATAGGTCAAGGAATTAAAACAAGAATTGACCTTTCATATTGGGATCCCACCAATAGTAAATGGTTCTTTAAATGGGATATGTGGAAGAAAAATATTGATGTAGTTGATTATGTTTCAAAATTTGATTATTACCAAAAAATATCGAGAGAAAAACCAAAAAATGTTCTCAATCAGCTAAAATATCTTGATTTTCAAATTTTAAAAGAGTTAGTACATGATCCTACTCAAAAATATGCTAATATTTCAAAGCAGCTAGATGTACCACAATATACTTTATCACGGCGAAAGAAATTCCTGAGTAAAAATGTTATACGCAATTATCTAGTAGAATTTGATAGATCATTTTTTGGATTAGAAGATGAGTTAGTTTTCAAAGCCATATGTAGTCAAAGGGCAATGTCCAAGATAGTTTATCTCCTTCGTGAATTAACTCTCCCTTTTGAATCAGATTTTCGTGAAACTGTAAGAGGGTTCTTGTGGAAGATACTATTACCCCCAAAGGAGAAATTAGAGCTATTCAACATCTTGTGGTCTTTGTTCCCTGATCTTCAAATTATGATGTTAGATCCTCACACAACTGTTACAAAAGAATTTAATCCGGATAATTACTCCTTCATAGAACAATCTTGGAGAGATTCTGAGGATTTTATGATATCACAAGTTCTCGAAAAAGCAAGAAGAGAATTGCTTCTTGCTTAAAGTAATTTTATGTAAATATCAAACAATTGCTCGTAATTCCTGAACTATCTCATATTTCATCTGCTTTCTTATTATAGGTATAGCACCCAGTAATGCAGCAGCACACAATGTCACTATCATGATAGCTAAAAGGCCAAAATCAATATGCAGAGTCAATGCAATTACTTCATGTGGTATCAAAAGTGGTTTCAAGAATGTCAAAGCTAATAATGAGCTTAAGAATCCTAGAGGAATTCCAATCAGCAGTGTTGATATCAAGAAAACCGATATTTCACCCACTAACATTTTCCGTATTTTACCTTGATTTCCTCCAAGTGCTAGTATAACTGCGTTTTCTCGTCGTCTTTGTCCCAATATAAAATCAGTTGATATTAAAATATAAACAACACCAATAATATTCAAAATTATTGCCCCCATCAGTAATGTAATTGTTACGTGAGGAATATACTTTACGACAAAATACCCAATATAATCAGGATTGATCTGTTGAGGATTGACAGTCATTAATGGATATAATGTCTCTATTTCTTCTTTAATGAGGTTTAAATCCGCTCCTTCTTCAGCTGTAGCTAAGAATAAAGTTCCATTATGAACACCCAAATCATTGATAAGAATATCCTCTTTGAGGAGTACCCATTCATAATTTTCTCTGTTCATTTTTGGATCATATCCATGCGCTATTCCTAATCCTGGAGCTGATTTTATCATTGCGGAAACATTAAATTCCTTAGTAAATGGTCCTCCTCTGAAATCTGTTACAGTCATATTTTCACCAATAGTAAACTCAAGCCTATCAACAATATAATCACTGAGAATTATACTAGAAGGAGACTCTTCCAGCGTTGTAAGAGCCGATTCTGGGTCTATATCAGCAAAACTATTATCCGTCCATCTCCCAATACTCAAGAATTTAGAAGGGTCAACTCCAAATACATCTACATTTAGTGATCCAACAATTGCTTTAATTGATTGAAAACCCATTATTTCATCTATACCCTCAATTCCTCCTAACTTCTCTTCAAATTCGGTAATGTTTACAGCGACAAGAGATTGAATTCTAATATCAGAACCCCTTCTGTATGCATCTTCGACAGTATTATTATGCATCGTTGTTGATCGAATGGTTACGAATGTGGTAAGTAGACAGATTATTAGAATTAAGAAGAATGTTAAATCCTGTAAGCTCTTAGTTTGTCGTTTAATGTTTTTATAAATTAGAAATGAGTTCTGCTTAAAAACAAATTTGTAAATCTTTCTAATTGCTCTAAGAACATAATTGACCCCAATCGAAACAAAGTAACTTAGAAAGAATAGTACTGCTATAAAAGCTAAAAGTGCATTCGAACTAGCTCCTATTGAGCCATATCCAAAACTGTAACTGCTCCTGGCTATTCTACTATAGTCTACTATCAGAAAAATAAAACCTGCGAGTGTTAATGCGAATGCAGCAAGTTTTACCCACATTCCTAGAAGACGTTGTCCTCTTACTGTCATGATCATAGATTCATGAATATCCTTTCTAACAAAGGAAATAACATTGATTAACGTCATTCCTAGATATATCCCTAGAACCAAAACAGAGTAAATTTCGATATCATATGGAGATATAGTTAGATATTCGAAATATCTCATAAAAAGTGATTTACTAAAGAATCCTTCGTGACCAAGAGAAGGGATGAGAGCTGCCATTAGAATACCCGTTCCAATGCTCAGAATCAGTGACAACGTACTAACCAGTATAAATTCACCAAAAAATATTGCAATAATCTGGCTACTAACAGCTCCCTTTGATCGTAGAAAGGTTATTTCCTCCTTTCTTTTTTTAACAGTCATTTGTGAAGCTAGAATGGTTAGAAAAATTGTAGCAACGATTGCGGGTGTAAATAATGCTGTTGAGCTGAAAGTTCTTGTATATTCGTTGGCCATTGTTTGAATTTCTTGAGAAAGAATATAACAATAAGCGTGAAAGAATCTAATTTTTATTCTTTCACTGAGTGCATGAAGGGTGTCAGGCATTTGAGATATTCCATTTATTCTTAGCTGTTGGGCATTGGTTTTAACAAGTAATCTTGGTAAAAGCCCATTCGAATCAATAATGAACCGATCAATGCCTGATAGGTCTTCCAAAGGGAAGAAAATAGAGTCTAGAAGCATTCCCCCTGTGTTTTCAAGCCCTCCTAGTAGTTTAGCTATAGCAGTGTTATACCCTACATACTTGTAAATACCTGTTATCGTATAGTTAGTAAAAATCGTTTCATTAATATCATAAAATCGCATTTGATTTTCCCCAATATCTGTGTTGGGGATTCTTCTTGATATCGCAACATTGATTTCGTCTCCAGGAGATATGGTCTTGTTATAAATTACTTCCAACTGTTTTGCTTGTGTATAACTCATCAAGATTTCTCCAGAATTCAGGGAAGCATTTCCATCAATTTCTAAATTCAGTTTGATTCTATCAATAGCTCTTGATGAAATAAGATGAGCGGAAGTTAATGATACAGGATTACTCATATTCTCTTGTTGATCTTCCGGATACCACCTATAATAGGATCCTTTATCTTCAAAGTTAAACAGAGCAACAGTAGGATAATACCAGTCAACCTGCTTCACAAGATAATCGCCTACTGTATAAGCATACACCGGATCCATAGCATTTGTGAGGTATGTTGAAATATACATTTCATAATCTAAAGTTTCTATATAATCGTCTGCGATTATTAGTTGGGTTGTTTGAGTCCAAATAGATGAAGTAAAAAGAACAGATAGTGAAAAAACTAACCCTATTGTTATTATCATCATGCTTTTTTTTCTGTTACTAATGTTCTTCCAGATTAATCTCAAGTTAAATGAAAATCCAGCTAAAAGTTTCTCAAGAAAGGTTTGTTTTTTTTCTGTACCAATATAGTCATCTAGTTCATTCATTGTTTTCACCCTTGAATAGAAATTCAAATTTTGATTTATCATAACCTATGTCTGCAGAATCTTCAGAATCATGTTCAACGATTTCCCCTTTTTGCAGTACAAAAATTCTTGAAGCCATTTTAGTAAAATAAGGATCATGTGAAGTATAAATCATAGTCATTTTATTCTTCTTTGCTAGACGCAAAAGAAGTGACATTATACTATCTCCTGTCTTACTGTCCAAAGTACCTGTAGGTTCATCAGCAATTAGAACTGAAGGATTATTTGCTATTGCTCTAGCAACACAAACTCTTTGTTTCTCACCTGAACTTAATTCTTGAGGTAAATTCAGAGCTTTTCTCCCTAAACCAACTTGATCTAGTAATTGGAGAGCAATATCCTGAGCAATTTCCTCTGATTCCCCTCGCAAAATTATGGGGACCATTACGTTTTCTAAAGCATTAAGGTGTTCAAGAAGGTAAAATTCCTGAAAAATAAAGCCGATCTCTCTTAATCTATATTCAAATAGTTGGTCAGTAGTCCATTCATTAATGTCTTTACCATCATAATATATTTTTCCAGCTGTTGGTTTATCGATACCAGCTAGAAGATTTAACGTTGTTGTTTTTCCTGAACCTGAAGCACCAAGTAAGCAGACTATCTCACCTCTAGCTACTTCAAAACTTATCCCCCGTAATACTGTTAACTCTTCAGCTCTGGATGAATAAGATTTGAGTAAATTACTAATAATTATCTGGCTGTCGACCATGGGACTAAAGAAGTGATATTCTAAACACTTAAATCATTTTTCTTTTCTCAACACCCTAATTATCTAGCAGCATACTCAATAATATACCAGAATATAACTACGATCAAAACAAATAGTATACCAATAAGAACCTTCTTCCAATCACGATTTCCATACTCTTCTTCTTCGATTTCAATGTCAATTTCACTCTTTTCCTCTTCATCTATTTTGATTTTCTTTTTTTCTGTCATTAGTTCACTTCTCTTATCGGATTTTAACAGTGATAGTAGTTTTTGTAATTCACTTAAATATTTTACAGTTTATCAATTTTATGGGGTATGATTTTTCGTACAAGAGTTTGGGTGAGTTGAATGTTCTTCGTATATTATTGGTGCTTGTAGGTTGTTGACTAGACATACTGAAAGGGAAATAAAGTGAACTGTAACTCATCAGCTTGTTGATGACGGCAGTGTAGGAAGAGCTATAGCGATCCCATTCAGTCGTTTGGGAAAACGACTGATAAAGAAGGTTGTGCAAAACTCTCATGTCATAAGTTTTACAAATAATGTTTAGTCTTCATACTCTAAATTATCAATGGTTCTAATAACGTTGTCAGATACATAAATATCGGCATTAGCTAACAGGGCTAACAGTGTAGCATGACTTGGAATCATCTGAAAATGTTGGACATCTGAAAATCCTTCTAACCTAATTTCAACAGTTGCTTGATAAGCATTTGAATAAGGAATTATGGAATCAATTATGATTTTTTCAACTACACAAATCTCTGGGATAAGTTCTGCTAGTGTAAGTCGCGAATCATTACCATTAACTCCACCAATAGCCCTTGAAATATCAATTGCTATTGAAATAGGAATATTTGCCATTAGGAAGTTTTCACCATTTTCAAGTTCAAAATTCAATAATGGAATTTCAGCATATTCAATCCCACTTAAATCCTTTTCAGCTGTAAAAACATCTGGACTAGCTGTAAGTACATCTATATTAATCACTTTGAACAGCTTTGTATCTTCTGAAAAGGAACTGTTTTCCATAAGAATACTGCTTAGAATATATTGAAAAATGTTAGGTTAGTCTCCATCGTATTTCTTTCAATTAAAGTGGGTGTTATTAAGGAAGGAAAAGCACTAATACTTTTACTTTTAAATGATATCAATCTACTAACTTTCTTCTAGCAAAGTACTAACATTGGATGTTAAGAATGATAAACAGAGTGAAAAATCATCAAAGAAATCCTAAAAATAGAATCAACATTATTCTTAAGATGTCTATTTCTGCATCGTTAGCTAGCCTAGGAATTGTTCTTTCCACTATTGTTGTTTTTGTCCCAAATATGGAGTTCATTTCTGTAACTATTTTTCTCGTTTCGATATTGTTTGGGGTTTACTATGGTTTGATGGTAGCTGTTTCAATATCTGTCGTTTATGAGTTTATTATAATAGCAATAATAGGGTCAGCAGGTTATTTAATTTTTTTTAAATTAATATGCTATGTTAGTTTAGCTGTGATTTCAGGTTTGATGAGAAAGATATTCCTAAGGCTTTCTTATTGGGAATTAGGTGTCTTTGGAAGTTTCTTTGCTATTATCTATGATATATTAACTACAATCGGATATCAAATTGTAGTCCTTAGAAGTGATTTTGTTTTCCAATATTTGTTAGTACTTCTTGGAAGTGGTATTATTTTTACTATAGCTCATGTAGTCAGTAATTTTGTTTTGTTTAGTTTCACAAAGACTATGATAAACTGGATATATTCAGCTTTCAAGGCAAGAGGAATCAAGCAGCTAATGCTTCCTTCTATCTATAATGAGGAAACTATTGCGTCTACCGTATCTGAAAGTGGTAAAACTTGAAACGATCAAAGATAATTTTTCTTACAATAGCCATCATAATTCTGACAATTATATCAATAGCTCTATCATTCTATATCAAAAATGTGAAACCTAATGAGAATGGGGATGAGATTACAGTTTTAGTAATTATTAACTACGGTTCGCTGAAAACCACAAACAATCATGAAGAACATAATGTCACTATTCTAGAGGGTTCTTCTTCTCTTGTTGCATTTTCCTTAGTTGCAGATTTAGAATTAACAAATTTCTCATTTGGATCATATGTCAAGGGTGTAAATGGGTATGCCGAAGTACTTCCTGATTATTGGGCATTTTATTATTATGATTATCTAATAGATGATTGGCAATATTCTCCTTATGGAATTAGTAACTATTATTTGGAGGAAAATGATAGAATCAAACTACAGTACACAGGATAAAAATTGAATAAGTTAATGAAGTGAATGAGATATGTCTGAATTCAAAGGTCGATTCTTATTGATTGCTTACCAAACACAACAATCAATTTCTCTTGTTGTTTTACCGGTTATTCTAATAAGCTATCTAATCGGCGTTCTCTATTCAAATTTGGAAACTCTTCTCGTTTTGTTTCCTTCTGGTGAAGGAGAATACTCTTTTCAAATTTTAGAAGGTTTAATTCTGGTATCGGTGGCTATTATTTCTGGCTTTCTGATTGTTTTTGCTTTGAAAAAACATCTAATCTTGGTTTTGAAGTTATTCTTTGCTTTATCGTTTTTTGCATCCTCTGTGTGTATGTTATGGATCCACGGCTATCTCTTTGAAGTTACATTCCTCGAGAATGTTTTCTGGGTTGAGATTGTCACAGCAGTACTAGGTGGAATTATTGGATTTTTCGCTATCTGGTCCTTCATTCTAGGAAAAGGCGGTGTTAAAGTAAAAAATGCAATAATTTTTCTTCTAGGGATTGCTATGGGAACCATATTTGGCATGATATTTTCCTTTATTACATTCATAACTCTTTTAGTTTTAATTTCATTGTTTGATATATATTCTGTCTTTAGGGGGCCTATAAGTAAAATATTCAAAAAAACAAATTTGTCTGTTTCATCTAATACTCAACATGAAGTCCGTCAATCAGTAGCAATTGGTATTGGTGATTTTATCTTTTATTCTTCCTTGGTTACTTTCATAACAAAAGAATTAGATCCAATTCTTGGTTTTGTTTCTATAATTGGTATTCTAGTTGGAATTAAGATTACGGAAAATATGCTTTTTAGATATGGTAAATTTCCAGGATTACCAATACCTGTTTTTCTTTCTCTTATCTTGGTTCTGATTGGATGGCTATTTTCAACATATTTTCTTTAAGTTGTAACTATCTAAAATATACATAGAATAAGAACAAAAATCAAAAAGTTTAAAATGACTCTCAAGGCAATTATCTCGGTTGAGTAAAGTGTCTTCTCGTAAATTCAGGTATAGAGGATATACATTAGAAGAATTAAAGCAAATGTCCATGGATGAAATATTAGACTTATTACCTTCAAGAAGAAGAAGGAGCTTATCTCGTCAAGAATTTTGGACACCACGAAGAAAGAAATTACTAGAGGATATTAGGAGGGTTATGGAAACTGGAGATAGAGGCGAGAAAATCATCGTCCGCACTCATGTTAGAGATATGCCTATTCTTCCTGAAATGGTGGGGGCAACAGTAGCTGTATACAATGGTCGTGAATTTTTAGAAATTGAAATTCAAGCTCAAATGATTGGGCACCTCTTAGGTGAATTCTCACCAAGTACAAAAGTAGTTCGTCATGGGGCACCAGGTATTGGAGCAACAAGATCCTCACTGTATGTTCCACTAAAATAATTCCTTTTTCATTTCTACTGAAATTTTTTAAACAAGTTATTTCTGTCTTTAAGCATGAGTTCTGAAAATTCAGCTGAAGATTCAAAAGAATCTAAGGCATATCAACGTCTAGTAAAGAATCTCACTATTGATTTACTTTGGATTTGGGTCTTAAAACTTCTAAGAGAAAAGCCAAAATATGCTTATCAGTTGAAACAAGAAATCCAAGAACGATTCAACTTTAGTCCAGCTACTGTAACAAATTATACAATACTATATCTTCTTGAACGAGAAGGTCTGGTAGAAAAAACAGAAACGAGAAATAGTGATGAAAGAATAGACAGAAAATACTATGTAATCACAAAATTTGGTGAGGAAGTGATGGATGATGCAGAACTATATCTCAAACAAACCTATGAGAAGCTATTTTCAAAAGAAATTGATTCATAGATATTTCTCGCTCATTTTTCAACAAATTTAAAAGTTCAAACTTAGTTTCTGATTTAGGTACAGAATAATGAAGGTGAATATTTAACATGCCTAAAAAGAGAAAATCGGGAGGAAGGTCTGGAGGAAAACGAGGTAGAGCCACATCAGTTCAATGTCATTCTTGCGGAAAATTAGTTCCAACTGATAAAGCTAAAAAATTCAGCGTCTATTCCAGTGCAGTTGATTACCGGTTAGCTAAAGAACTTAGAGATGAAGGTGCTTATATTCCTCGTCAAAAGAAGATTGCATATTATTGTATTTCTTGTTCTATTCATAGAGGAAGGACAAACATAAGATCTAAAGATGATAGAAGAGGTAGATAACTCTTCAATCTTCTTTCTTTATTCTTTTCTTAAGTTGGGTGAATACTTTTTGAAATTAATCTTTTTGATCCCTTCTTCAACCATAAGAAGCACGACTAAAAAAACCATAAAATCAGTCGTAGGAGGTCAAGAAAGACTTGATGTTCTTTCACGCTGTTTGCTGAATTTAAGCAGATGGAATAACAGAATAAATAGGGAGATTCAATTATTAGTTTATATGTCTCATGAACAAGAACAAAAAGTGTTAAGCATTCCAATTTCA
Organism: Candidatus Heimdallarchaeota archaeon; assembly: GCA_030607575.1. Classification (GTDB taxonomy): domain Archaea; phylum Asgardarchaeota; class Heimdallarchaeia; order Heimdallarchaeales; family Heimdallarchaeaceae; genus UBA460. The sequence goes on from JAUWJS010000041.1 coordinate 11,069, forward strand.
GATAAATTTGATACTCTTCAAAATGAAATTGATTCTACTTACATGATGCTAGATGTTCTGTCAAGCCCTAAAGAATACAACGCAGAATATAGAGTGATACGTTTTAATAAATTATTAGATAATCTTACTAGAGATTCCTCAATCTTTTATCTTACATCTGAAGGTTTATCCATTGATAAACAAAAGATACTTACTCAAAACGATCTTTCTTTGTGCTTTATTTTAGGAAGTCAGTACGACTTGTCTGATGAACAAGAAAAAGCGTTGTGTGATATTAAATATATTCCCATTAGTTTGGGAGAAAAGGATTATCTAGCATCTCATGTGATAACTATTGTGTGCAATCATCTATCTCATTTAGATGATAATTAGTTTGAAGTGCTCATTTAATAAAATTTTAATGTTATACTCTCTATTTAATATTAAGATGAGTGAAAAAGAATCCCCTGTAGTCACAAATAAAATGTTGGCTTTAGGATTTACAGCTCCTTTTATTTTTAGTATTGGTGGGATGGTCATTGCTTATTTTGCAACCAAAAATCTTTCTAGCAAAATACGTAGTATATCACTCATTGTAGCAACTTTTCTTGGACTCCTAATATCGATAGGAATTATTTTTTTGATGCAATGGTATATTAACCGAAAAATAGAGCAGAAATAATTCAGATGTATATGGTCGATTTTCAGGTTTACATGGAGTAACAAAGGTTTTATTGACAATGATAGGTTTATTCTAAGATTTAGAATAAAAACTTCAACAGTTTTTGAGGTTGCATATTAAGCTATTTTTTCTCCGTTTTACTTCGCTAGTAAATCACAAATTTTTTAATACGCAACTGATAGTTCGAATTATAAAGCGTTGAGGGTCAATGATTAGCACAAAACGAAGAAAAATATTGATTATGGGCGCAGCAGGAAGGGATTTTCATAATTTTAACACATATTATCGTACCAATGAATCTTATGAAGTTGTAGCTTTTACTGCTACACAAATCCCAGATATTGTTGATCGTAAATATCCTGCTGAGCTCTCTGGAGAATTGTATCCTAATGGTATTCCCATTTATGATGAAAGTGAACTTGTAGAAACTATCAAGAAATATGATGTAGATGAGGTAGTATTCTCTTATTCTGACGTTACACATGAATATGTTATGCACAAAGCATCACTTGTAAACGCATGTGGAGCAGCTTTTTCTCTTTTAGGTACTAAAGGTACAATGATTAAGAGCACTAAACCCTTAATCAGTGTATGTGCAGTTAGAACTGGAAGTGGAAAATCCCAAACTTCCCGTAAAATTGTTCAACTTTTACATGATGCTGGAAAGAAAATCGTAGCTATTCGCCATCCAATGCCATATGGTGATCTTGCTAAACAAGCTGTTCAGAGATTTGCTGAATACTCTGATTTAGATAAACATGAAACAACTATTGAAGAAAGAGAAGAATATGAACCCTATATTGACAAAGGTTTAGTGGTATACTCAGGTGTGGACTATGAGGCTATTTTAAGAGAAGCTGAAAAAGAAGCAGATGTTATTCTTTGGGATGGAGGAAATAATGATTTTTCATTCTATCAACCTGATTTACAAATAGTTATAGCCGATCCACATAGGGTGGGACATGAGACCTCATATCATCCAGGAGAAACAACTCTTAACCTAGCAGATGTTGTAGTTGTCAATAAAATAACTACAACAGATTACAAGAATGTTGTGGAACTTGAGGAGAATATCCGAAAAGCTAATCCTAATGCAGTCATAATTGAAGCTGCTTCCGCTATTTTTGTAGATAATCCAGAGTTAGTTAAAGGAAAAAGAGTCTTGGTGATAGAAGATGGACCAACATTAACTCATGGTGAAATGAAATATGGTGCTGGAGTTGTTGCTGCTAGAAGATTTGGTGCAAAGGAACTTGTTGATCCTCGACCCTATTTAGTTGGAAGTATGAAAGATACTTTTGATAAGTATCCAGAAATAGGTACACTTCTTCCAGCCATGGGTTATTTTGAACAACAGCTTAAGGATTTAGAGGAAACTATCAATAATACAGATTGTGATGTGGTTGTTTCAGCAACTCCAATAGATATAACTCGACTAGTTAAAGTCAATAAACCAATAGTTAGGGTAAAATACGAACTTGAGGAAATTGGTTATCCAAAACTGAAAGATATATTAAAAGAGAAAAACTTCTTTTGAGTTTTCTTTTTCATCTTTCTCCTTTTTCTATTCAAACTTCTTCAAAACATTTGCTGCTTTCTTAATAGGACGTCTTCTATCAAGAAAATAGGCTATTAAATTAATTGGGAGCAGTACTCGTAATATGCATGGAAAGAAAAATTAGTGTCTTTTCTACTAGAAAAATAAATTTTTATTCTCATATTCCTTCTTTTGCTTGGATTTTATGACAACGTCTACTGAAAATGAGCTCATTACTGATGGTTCTGATGTTTTAATTGTTCTAGATACTAGAAAAAGATGGTTAGCTAAAGCGATAAGTGGTCAACAATTTCATTGTCACAAAGGTTTTTTTGATTTTGACCAGATTATTGGAAAGCCATTTGGAACAAATGTAACTACCAACAAATCAATCAGTTTAACTATCTATAATCCAATACCTAGTGATTTTCTTAAGCAGATTCCACATAGTTCTCAAATAATTTATACAAAAGATGCTGGTTCAATTTTATTAAATGGTGGAATAAAACCCGGTAGTAGAGTAATTGAAGCAGGAACTGGAAGTGGAGCTTTAACATCAATACTAGCAACATATGTAGGTCCCACAGGACATGTTTACACATATGAAAACAGAGAAGATGCATTCAATACAGCAAAGAAAAACCTTTCGAGAATTGGAGTTGAATCATATGTATCAATGAAGCTTAAAGATGTTTCAGCTGGGTTTGATGAAAAGAATGTTGATGCCGTAGTTCTTGATTTAGGCGATTCTTGTATGGTGATTCCACATGCATTTGACTCCTTGAAATATGGTGGGATAATTACGGTCTTTTTGCCAACATATAATCAAATCGAGAAAGTATTTATCAAACTTCTAGAATTCAGTTTTGGTGATATACAAGCTCTTGAACTGATACGTAGAGATATTCAACTTAAAGCACATGCTATCCGACCAAATACCAGAATGATTGGACATACTGGTTTTTTGATCTTTGCAAGAAAATTGTATAAGGGAGTAGATGAATGAGGATTCTTTTTCGATGCTATAATTGTGAGACAATCAATGAAATCCCAGAAAATTACAGACACAGATTCTGTAATAATTGTAGTAAAATTATTACATACACTTCTGGAGAAGCAATAATTTGTAAAAAGTCGCCACACGACTATGATGCCTTTCTTAAAGCTGGAAATCTAAATACAGATTTAGCAGAGAAATTTTTTTCTATAGCTGATTCCCATATTAATTTAATTTCTAGTTTAATTGAAAGTTATGTACAAAAGCAAGTTGAGCTCCCAGACATACCTTCAGCATCACTATCTGATACTATTTTACATCTGGTAAGGGGGAATGTATCAGGAACTTTAGATGATTTGATCAAAAATTGTGATTTATTTAATATTGGGTTAAACAAGCTAGAAAAAATTCTTTTACAAATGATAAAAGAAGGTTTGGTTTACCTTCCAAAAAGTTGGTTATTAAGTCTAACTTAAATTTAACTCAACTAATATCTTCTCTTTGTTAGTTTCTCCTTTAACCAACCATAGATAATTACAATCACAACAATTCCTACACCGGCAGCAAAAGCTAGACCAATACCTATAATTATGTTTGAAGGTCCGCTGAAATCAACAACAGATACAGTAATATTTTCAGCAGCTATGTAATCAACAGCACTAGGTCCAAAGGTATCATGTGGGTGATAAGTATCAAGGGCTGTGAAGTATATTGATACATTATAATCCGCTTCTGGACTTGTAATTTCTTCTCTAAGAGTGCCTGTTAAACTAGCTCCAGGTTCAAGAGTTCTGTGATTAAAGTTATAATTTACAGTGTAAGTTGTGTTGAATTTGTCATTTCCACCTAAATGAATAAAATCAACATTAAAGGATATTACTTCAATCTCTAAATCACCAAAGTTAACAATAGTTGCTTGAATGGTAACCCTAGTGTTTCTAGTAATATATGTTTCAGATATGCGTCCATTAAACGCACCAATATATTGTTCTGTTTGTGCTCTAGCAACGTTTGAATGCGGATTTAACATAAAAATAGCTAATAAAAGAAACACACTTGTCTTTGCCCAGAATTTTTTGCTCATAGATATCAACTTTCTTGTGTGAGTAATAATGAGAGTTCTCTTTTTAACCCATCTAAAGACCTTTCAATTCTCTTCTCATAAGTATTGTTAATGCTGATTTTTCCGTCAGTGGAAACTATTTTTACTCCACCCATTGATTTGATAAAATCCTTTGACAAGTTAAATTTCACATTAAGTTCTTTGTTTGTGATTTGCTTAGAAACATTGTCAAAAAACTGTTTAGAGAATAAATCTTTGTCTTCTTTTCTACATAAAACAGTAATTTCAGGTTGTTTAAGAGTTAATGCAGCTTCTAAAACCAATTTTTCAAGACTTTTTTCATACTCTTTGGTACCTGTGAAAGCAGCTATTTTCTTTTTTGCTTTTTCTATGAGACCATGGACCAAATCGTCTCTATATTTTGTAATTTGAAGTTTAAGCTCAAGTTTTTTCTTTGCTTTCTTTTTCAAAAATTCAGAATCAGCTCTGATTTTTGCTTCTTCTACAATTTTTTCTTGAATTGCTTTGATCTTTCCTTCTGTTTCTTTGCTGACTGAAGCAATTGCTTTTTTCTGATCAGCTAAGATTTCCTTTATTATCTTCTCAGTATTTTCTTCAATCTTTGCAGTTATTTCTGAATCATTATGTTTGCTACTCATTGGAACCCTCTCAAAGCTGGGGGAATTTGATAAGGACTTCATAAGTCGGCATATAAAAATTTTGGTTAGGAATTAATTATTAATTCCTTAATTCAATGAGTAATTACTCAAACAATGTTTCATCTGTAGCATATTTATACGCTACAATGAAGAGCGCAAAGAATATGCATGCTGACAATGCAACAATTATTGTGATTGCTATTTCAGGTCTTGCCATGTATTTCACAAAGAAGTTTACAGCAATGAAGAGAATAACCATTATTCTTCCACCTGAACCAGATTCTTTCATCATTTGCTTTCTCCACCGCACAAATGTTTCGAATACACTTAGTGCAACAGCTATAATATTGATAATGAATATTGAAAGGCCATTCAATTTCCATTTATCAACAAAAGCAAAGAGTGCTAAGATTCCTCCAAACAAGAAAATCTTAATAACTAAACCTATTCTATCAGCCATTTCCTTCTTATAGGATACTTGTGAGGCTCCCTCTCTAAGAAGCATTAGAAAATTACCTATAGCGATTGCACAGGCCAAGCATAAAACCACTCCATAAAAAATTGGTGCGTAACTTGTCCAAATGTTCCAAATTGGTACGAACACCTGTGAATACTCCGCAAAGAAAGCAATTGTTATCATCAAAGGGATGGCAGCTAGAAATAATCCTGGGATGACAACCAAAATAGTAGGTACATTCTTTTTGACTCCAAATGCATATAGTATTAGTTTGACTGCAAAAAACGCCCCAAACACAGATATTAAAGGAGCTCCAAATGGTAAAATTAAGAAGAACAAACAGAAAATTGCATTAACCATGTAAAAGATTTTTGTATCGATTCTTACTTTTCCTAAGGCTCTCCACATGAGCTCGTATGAACTAGCAACTCGTGTTGCTTTAACTAAAGAAACAAGTGAAAACGGCAGTGCAAAAATTAACGGAGCTATACCTCGTAATATAACTGCTTCTGGTGTCCCTGATAAAGGATTGGTTCCCCAGAAAAAGAAGCCATCAAGAGTTACACTTTTCATCGGTTCTATATTCATCCAAACATAGAAGTATGCTGGAAATATGAAAATCTGAAGTAAAACAATTAATCTATTTATCATCAATCCTTTAAGCTCTACCATCAAAGCACCTTGGAAAAAAAAGGCCATCCAGATAAAAAAACGTTTCCTTTCCCCGCCAACAACTAAACTTTATTAAGTTAATTATTAGTATGATTTATTGAAGGTTATGAGTGAAAGTGACATTTCCATAGAAGAACTTCTTAAGAAGTACAGCATTCAACCCCACGATTTGGAGTATATTCTTAATTTCATGCAAAAAGAAAATATTTCTCCTCAATTAGCAATGCGTAGAATTAAACTTTTCGAGAAACTTCAAGAGAAAATGTCCAAAACACAGTCAGATGAAAAAGTTCGTGAGCTAACAACAGAGTTAGATCAGTTATCTAAATTAGTTGAAGACTTGCAAAAAGAGAAGGTAGATCTGGATAAAGAAATAGAAGATACAAGATTACAACAGGATTTATTTAACGCTGAAAGAGAAGAACTTAAACTGCAGATGCACGCTCTGATGGGTTCAATTGAATCAATTGAGACTGAAGCTGAAAAAGGAGAAGAAAAACTGCAAGAAGAAAACCAAGAACTAAAGAAGAAAATTAGTTTAATGGCAGCTGGAAGTCAAACCCTAAAAGAAAAAGTACTAAAACTTGGGGCAGAAACACCCTCTCTAAAACCATTAGTTGAACCAATTGACATAGGTTTAGATGCAATCATTAATGCAAGGCAGATTCCTCACATAACATTGTCTGCACCAAAGGGTGCTTCTATTACCACATCTACCAGCTCTGTGCCTGCAACCAAAACAGCAGATACAATTTCGCCAGATCAGATAAAATTTGCAACTCCCTCTTCAGTTTCTGAAAAGAAGGAATCTGCACCAATTAGAGAAGAACCTCAAAAAGAATCCATGCCTTCACGAACAGCAAGCTCGTCAAGACCTATAATTAAAGAAAATATTTTTGATGAATCACAAGAAGTTGAAAAATCCTCTTCTATACCAGCTACAAAAGCTGAATCAATATCTCCCTCTAAACCTGAACCCAAACCTGAGCCTAAACCAACACCTAGAGATGAATCTAGACCTGATAAAGTAGACGTTACTAAAAAACCTGTCACTGATGAATCAGCAGTTTCTTCAAAGATCGAAAAAATATTGAAATTGTTCATGTCTTATGCACAACAAGCCGATACTGATGAGAATTGGAAAGCTAGAATCTCTGCAATATGTGATATGGATGAGGCTTATATTGAACTTGGTGGATTAGCAATGTCACAGATTTATGCATATCAAACCCAATCTATAAAGAAGAAAAAAGAGTTCGAGAGACTCATAAATTCATGGATTGAAAATGGTATTCCTCGATAATCTCTTGCTTATATTCCAAAATCCCTTTTAGTTCTAAACTTTACATGTGATGGGTAATTGTTAAGCTTTCAACAGAAAAGATAAAAAGTATAATGAAAAGGAAAATTAGTATTGGATCAGTAGTCTAGTGGATAAGGCACCAGCCTTCGGAATTTCTCCATAAAAACAAAGAAAAAAAGAAATGAGGACAGCTGGAGGTCGCAGGTTCGAATCCTGCCTGATCCGCCACAATAAATATAAACATATTTTATTAAAAAATATGTAATAACTTTCCTAGGG
>JAUWJS010000078.1 GCA_030607575.1 Candidatus Heimdallarchaeota archaeon
CCCTCTAGGAATGAATCCTTCCAAATCTTCAAGCATTTTTTCAGATGCTTCCATGCAAGCTTGTAAAGAAACTTCTACTTCATTTTTACCTTCTGCAGTATAATCTTGCAACAAATGGTGAGCTAAGTCACCATATTTGGCTGAAATCTTAATTAAACCAAGTTCTTCCTCATCCTTTATTTTTCTCATATCTCTGATTAGATTTGCGTGTAACTCTGTAGTAGCTTTAACTTTGAGTAGATCTGTTAGTTTGGGTCCTTCGTATCCCCAGTAACTTGAAAACGATGGAGATTCCATTCCAATTTTTGCATTTGTAACTTTTCTTTCTTCAAGTCTATTAATAAAGACATTTGCAGGATGTTTTTCATCAGGATATTCAAAATAAATCTCTCTTTCTACCCAAGGAATTTTCTCAATAAGATGTTCTTGTTCTAATCGAGGAACATAGAACCAAGGTTCTTTAGAACGAGGGAGAACAAAACAGATTGGTCTTTCAGTCGGAATAAAGTGATAACCTGTTAAATAATAAATTGATAATGGACTAAAGAAAATCGTTGAACCAAGATCCTTCTTATCCATAAAATTCTTTACTATATCAATTCGTCTAAGATGATTTTCTTTTGATATTGAATACTTATTCATGTTCATGCTTTCTCTTTAGAATGTTAAAACCTTTTTCCCAATCCAACTAGACTTAAGCTAAAAACATCTGTTTGTCTCAGGAAAATCCAATAACTATACATGTGGGAAGTCTTTTTCTTATTTGTATCAAATCTGGTTTATAAAGGTAAAATTCCTTAGAGGCTAACTGTTCTTCCAGAAATCTATCCCAATCAATTTCTATCTTCTCTAGTGTTTTGAGAACTAAATATTGTTCAATTAATTCCCCAGAAATAACATAAGTTCCTTGTCCAATATCTCTCCTTCTTATAATTAAAAAGGGCAGATGAACCGATGAAACCATATCTTGAGGACATAGAGAATGTAATAGATTTATTTCTTTCTTATCAATGTAAAGCTGAATATTTTCTCGACTAACGTAATAATTGTATCCATTAAGAGCTTGTTCAAGAGTGACTCTCTTCTTTGGAAGATGCATATTGATTGAGTCAATTTCATGCTTAAGGAAATTAGATAATTTATCATCAAATCCCAATAAATTCACCATCGATTACTTTGCATATTTGCGTCGGAAGAACACTTTGTCAATATTGCCAAAAAGGAAGAAAGATCCTGAAATCATTGGAATGAACAAAGTTATCACTATTGTTATTAAGAAAATGAAAGCAGCACCAGTTATCCATGTAAATAAAATATCTTTCTCATCTAATGCATTTGTTATGAAAACTAAAACTGTTGCATATACAACATTAAGAATTACATCAAAAATGAAAGAAAAAGCTACCCATTTCATAATACTCTTCCTATCACTTGTAAATTTCCTTACAATTTTCCCAAGAAAATATCCTATTAGAACAGCAAATGGAATACCTAGTAAGAATGAAATACCTCGGATTTGTAGAAAGTCCAATATATTTTCTGGAAAAGGAATGATATTCAAATTCTGATCAGTTATATCTATTGAAGCTAATGCAATGAGGAAGTTTAAAGCATAGTGAATAAGAGACACTAAAACTGTGAAAAGTGAAATGAACAAAAGTTTTTGTCCAAAATTGTATTTTTTTTCTGCAGAATCTAGGATTAAAATATCTTTTCTTTCTTTCTTTTTTGTGATTGGTTTGTCAATTTTATCAAGATCAGGTAACTTAGGGGAAGATACTTCTTCAACAGCTTCTTGTTCAGGAGAAATGGGAGCAGGAATTTCAACAGGTTGATCTGCTGCGATTTCAGGAGGAGCTTCAACCTCATGAGTTACAACTTCAGCTTCTAATACATCCGTATCACAAAAAACACACTTTTTAGTCCCCTTTATATTTATGTTTCCACATTCTGGACAACGAACAAATTCTTCACTCATTAGTAAATAATAGTAATTTGGAAATTAAAAAAGTATCTAAAAAGGGAATGCTTAGTAGTCTACTTTATTTTCTTTGGACTCTTTAATCAGTTCATCAAAAAGCTTTGATTGTTTTGAAGGCATTTTCATAATTTTGTTCAGTTCTATTAGTTGTTGTTTTTCTTCCTCAGATATTCTTTCAGGAATCGAATAATGGACTACAATCAAAAAATCACCATAATTCATTCCATATTGAGTTTTTCGTTGAATGCCCTTTCTTTGTAATCGGAGCACGTTTCCTTCCCTTGTCTTCTTAGGAATTTTCACTTTTTCTGGTCCATAAAGTGTCGGAATGACAATTTCTCCCCCAAGAATGGCAAGAGGAAAGGGAATTTCCATTTCTACAATGATATTATCGCCTTGTCTCTTGTAAAACGAATGGGGCTCAACTATCAATCTTATTTGAAGATCCCCTCTTGGTCCTCCTAATCTACCCTCTTCTCCTTTGTTACGAATTCTTAAACGGAAACCTGAATCAACACCAGGAGGTATTTCTAGTTTTAATTTTTCATTTTCTTTAGATCTACCTGACCCTCTGCATTCCTTACAAGGCTTATCAATTCTTTCCCCTTTACCCTGACATTTACTACAGTTCTGTTGTGAGATATATCTCGTAAAACCCATTTGTCTAGTTACAGTTTCAATTCCAGAACCTTGACAATTGTCACATTTTTTTGGTTGTGTTCCTTCTTGGGCTCCACTTCCCTTGCATCTTTCACATTCTTTCTTTATGGGAACTTCAACTATTTTTTGCGTTCCATATATTGCCTCTGTAAAAGAAATTTGGAAATTCATCAATAAATCTGAACCCTTTTGTGGTCCTGAAGATCTAGACCTACGTCTTCCTCCAAAGAATTGACTAAAGAGGTCATCACCTCTGAAATCATCTCTAAAGAGGGATGAGAACAAATCTGAAATTGTTGAGAAATCTCCTGAACTTACTGAAGAGAAATCGGAATGAACTCCTGAGAATCCAAATCTATCATAAGCAGTTCTTTTCTCTGAATTAGATAGAATATCATAAGCTTCTGTTGCTTCCTTGAATTTTTCAGCTGCATCTGGATCATTAGGATTTTTGTCAGGATGATATTGCATAGCTAGTTTTCTAAAAGCTTTTTTGATTTCCGAATCTGAGGCATCTTTTGAGATGCCAAGGACTTCGTAGTAATCTCGTTTTTGTGACATAATTTGACCACATCTAGTTTAGAAGCAAACAAAATAAAAAATAAAAAGAGAATAAAAATGTTATCGGTTAGAGTGTGAATAGTTTACTCGTCATCTTCTACTGGTTCATAATCTACGTCGATAACTTGTTCTTCATCTATATCATGTTGAGTTGGAGCACCGGGAGCACCGGGAGCACCAGGAGCATATTGGCCTTCTGGTTGAGCCTCACCAGGAGCTTGACCTGTTTCCTGATAGATTCGTTGAGATATTTGCATCATAATTTGCATCAGTTCATCAGTTTTTGCTTTAATTTTCTCTGCATCTTCAGTTTCAGTTTCTTTCTTCAGTTCTTCCATCTTTTCTTCTAAAGACTTCTTCTCAGAATCAGATATTTTGTCTCCTAATTCATCTATTGTTTTCTCGGTAGAATATAGTGCTTGTTCTGCAGTATTTTTAGCTTCGATGATTAATTTCCGTTTCTCATCTTCTTCTCTGTATTTTTCTGCATTATTTCTCATTTTATCAATGTCTTCATCTGATAAATGTGAAGATTGAATTGTTATTTTCTGTTCCTTACTTGTTCCTAAATCTTTGGCTGATACCTGTAGAATACCATTTGCATCCATATCAAATGCAACTTCAATCTGAGGAATATTTCTGCGAGCAGGGGGGATTCCAACCAGTTGAAATTGCCCTAGAGTAATATTATCTGAAGCCATGGTTCTTTCTCCTTGAAGAACATGAACTTCAACAGAAGTTTGCATATCTGCAGCTGTTGTGAAGACTTTCTTCTTTGTAACTGGAATGGTAGTGTTTCTATCTATTAATGGAGTCATTACTCCACCCAAGGTTTCAACACCCAATGTTAAAGGAGTCACATCAAGAAGTAAGATATCTTTAACTTCACCAGCTAGAACAGCTGCTTGAACAGCTGCGCCTAAAGCAACAACTTCCTCAGGAGCAACCCCCTTATATGGTTCTTTACCAAATAGCTCCTTGGTCATTTCTCTGATCATGGGCATTCTTGTAGCACCACCAACTAAGATTACTTGGTCTAAATCACCAGGTTTGATTTTTCCATCTTTCAGAGCTTGTTTAGAAGGACCAGCACATTTCTCAACTAAATCCTTAGTCATATCTTCAAATTTAGCTCGAGATAATTCCATATCAAGATGCTTTGGTCCTGAAGCATCAGCTGTAATGTAAGGTAAACTGATTTGTGTTTTCAATTTAGATGTTAGCTCGATTTTAGCTTCTTCCGCTGCATCTTTTAATCTTTGAACAACTTTAGAATCTTTGGATAAATCTATACCTTCTTTCTTCTTGAATTCTTCACTAATCCAATCAATTATTCTTTGATCCCAATCGTCTCCACCTAGTAGGTTATTTCCAGAAGTGGCGATTACTCTAAATAATCCACCATCAAGTTCTAGAATTGAAATATCGAAAGTTCCTCCACCAAGATCAAATACCAAAACTCTTTCTGCACCTTCTTTGTCTAGTCCATAAGCAAGGGCACTGGCAGTGGGTTCATTTACAATTCTCAAAACCTCTAAACCAGCAATTTCTCCAGCATCTTTTGTAGCTTGCCTTTGAGAATCACTGAAATAAGCTGGAACAGTTATCACAGCTTTCAGAATTTTCTGATTAAGGTATGCTTCAGCATCTTCTTTTAGTTTAGATAAAATTATAGCAGAAATTTCTTCAGGACGAAATTCTTTATCATCTACTTTAAATCTAAAATCAGTACCCATTTTTCTCTTAATACTTCGAATAGTTCTATCAGGCAAGACTATAGCCTGTCTTTTTGCTTGTATTCCAATAGTACGAGTTCCGTCCTCATTGAATGTAACAACACTAGGAGTGATTCTTCCTCCTTCAATATTTGGAATAATCTCTGGCTTACCTGCAACCATATATGCAATACCTGAGTTAGTTGTACCTAAATCAATTCCAACGACAAGTTCTTTTTTTGTTTCGTTACTCATTTTATCACCATTAAGGTATTTGTTAATGTAAAATATTCTCTTTACTTAAACAAGAGTTTTGATTTAGATGTCATATAGTGATATATATATCTTATCTTTGGAAAAAAAAATTATCCAAAGGAAGGTTTCCCTTTGGAGCTTTGATGAGTTCGTTTCTTTTTCTGTGTTTTATAATAGGGTGATTTATTGAGTAAAATACCTCTTACCGTTGGTTTGAATAGTTTAATTAAGAATCTCCTAAATCTAATTTTCTTCTTGAATACTTTGATGAAATCTTCAAAAGAGTATCTTTGGAATTTGAGTATCTTCTGTGCCTCAGTTGTATTCATCCAATCGCAGTGATAATAATCATCAATATTTTTTACACGTTTAAATGCTTCTTCAGGCAACATCCCTATCCCCAAAGCTTCAAGTAGTTTTGAAACATAGTCGGATTGGTATAATTGATTTCCCTCTCCACCTCCGATGAAAAGAATCTTTCCTTCAGTGTCAGCTTCAACAGCATTTGCGCAAGCTAACCCAACATCTCTAGTATCTGCGATCTCTATTCTTTGTTTCAAAGGTATTTCATACATTATATCAGGAATATTCCAGCCTAGTTCAAATGGAGTAATTGCAGCAAATCGTAAAATTGTCCAAGGGATTTCACTATTAATTAGTTTCTTTTCCATCTCAGCCTTATGTTTAGCATAATTATCATATTCCAGAGGATTTATTGGATCAGATATCTTTGTAGGAGGAATATGACCCATTCTGTTACCATGTACTGCGATAGATGATGCGTAAATAAGTTTAGGAGGTGTTTCCATTCGCTCTACTGCGCGTAACATGTTAGTTGCACCAGTTACATTAACCGCATATGCTAAATCTGGTTTATCATATGCTAAAGGAGGAATTATTGCTGCTAGATGAATTATAACCTCAACATCTTTGACTAAATCATCTGTTACTTCCTGATCTCTGATATCTCCCCAGATAGTATCAAAATATCCAAGATTTTTCAACTTTTTATAAATTTTTAGATTTCTAGGATTCTTTAAGTCAAAACATTTTACAGAATACCCTTTCTTAAGTAAAACCTCTAAGGTACTTTGTCCCACATTTCCAAATGCCCCAGTGAGTAAGACTCTCATAAGTTAAATTACACACCGACAGTTATATACAGTTCAGTGAAACGAATTTATGTAAATAACTAAACGTAATTCCAATATTTTAGAATTATTAAAAACTAGTCTAATAAGCCTTAAGAAGCCACATTAAGAGGTTCGTATTTCTTTGATTAATCATTCATAAAATCATAAATATTCAGTTTTCCAAACTAGTATATCAATATGTTTCACACAGAGATTTATAAAGAAAAATTAGTGAGCAACTTCTGTTTAACGAGATTCCTAGAGGAATAATTTTCCTTTAATAACTAAAGTTACATGCCCTTCTATTTCGACTCTATTCTCCTTAGTTGCTCTTACAATTAACTCCCCACTCCTACTAGAAACTTGTTTGGTTTTCATTTCATTTTTCCCTAAAAGTTTAGACCAGTAAGGTTGAAGCTGTGTATGAGCAGAACCAGTTACTGGGTCTTCGTTAATTCCTACCCAAGGTGCAAAAAACCTAGATACAAAATCATAATGAGTATCCCCTTTAGCAGTTACTATTACACCCCTTATAGTTTTGCTAGAATCAACACTCTTCATTGCATTGAAATCTGGTGATAACCGCTCCACAGATTCCATGTTTTTCAATCGGATTAATAGGTCTTGACTTATCTCAGAGTATGCATAGTCTTCAAATTCCTGAATCCCAATTGCATCAAGCAGTTTCTCATCAGGTTCACAAGTACTTGATTCTGTCAAAGGGAAGTTTAATTGTATTTTCTCGTCTGTTTTTCTAGCCAATAATTGACCACTCAGGGTTTCGAATTTAATTACATCCTTGATCAAGTGATATTCATTAAAAAGAACTGCAGCTGCAGCTAAGGTTGCATGCCCACACAGATTAACTTCTACTTGAGGAGTGAACCATCTCAATCGAAAAGTATCTACACTCCTAATAGTTTTGAAATCGTCAACATAAATAAATGCTGTTTCTGAAAGATTCATTTCAGCTGCTATTTTCTGAAGAAGTGCATCATCATACTCTCGAACGATTAAACAGACTGCAGCAGGATTTCCTTTGAATGCTTCATTACTAAAAGAATCTAGTTGGTAAAGAGGGATAAATTGTTTATCTGTCATCTTTCAAACACCGTCAATAGAGGAATATTTGGTTAGAAGAAGGTTTAGGTTCTTATAAAAATTGCAGTATCAACAGAAGAAATTGATTCACATTTACCATCTATTTTTTGAAATAATGATGTTCAATAAAATTTATGAAGGTATTAATACAATGAAGACTTATGAAACGAAAAGCAATAATTGTTACAACTATCTTTCTACTT
The DNA here is from genome assembly GCA_030607575.1 of Candidatus Heimdallarchaeota archaeon. GTDB lineage: Archaea > Asgardarchaeota > Heimdallarchaeia > Heimdallarchaeales > Heimdallarchaeaceae > UBA460. The sequence continues at coordinate 7,610 of JAUWJS010000078.1, forward strand.
TCTTTGTTTATGTTTCAAATGAGTTCAATGATGATTATGACATCAGTTGCTCAAAATGATTCTAGAGTAGAAATAGAAATATTTACACAACCATCATCTATTCCAGAACAACCCTTTGTTGATTCGATGAGAACTTTTGTTTTACATTTTGATAAAAAAGCAATGTTCAACAGCTTTGTTGATTCTTACAATCCGGTAGAAGAATTAACATTTTCTAATCTCAAAATGGTTGCTTTGGAGGATTATTTGAGTAAAAAGGATGAGTATAGAAAAATAGACGGTGTAGATGCCGTTTTAGATATCACAGATTCCAAATTTTACTTCTATGATCAACCAGAAGAAACTGAATATATAATGTTAGATTCCTCAGGTGTAAAACAAACTCTTCAAACAAGAGATTTACTCAATATAGATGATCTTTGGTCTCTAGGTTATACAGGCAGTAATACTGTAGTTTATGACATAGATTCTGGTATATTTGAAGACCATCTCGATTTTGAGGATAGAATATTGAATACAAGCCAATCATTCCTTTTGACAATATATGGAGCTCCACTTAATGATTATTCAATCGATGATTTGAATTCTCATGGTACTCACACAGCAGGAATAGCAGCTGGTGCTGGGATAGCTAACGGAGATTATATTGGAATGGCACCTGATGCAGACATTCTAGTTGCAAAAATAGGTGGCGCTGGTCCCACAGTCTATGCTTTAGCTGGAATAGCCGCAATGGATTATGGTCTGTCTATAGGTGTAGATGTTGTCAACCTCAGTTGGGGTGGTGGAGACAGTGAAGGAATGGATTTAACCGAAATTGCGGTAGAAGAAATGATTGCTCAAGGAGTGGTTGTTGCTGCTGCAGCAGGTAATGCGGGTGGCAGTGGTTTTTACTCATTAGATTCTCCAGGATCTGCACCAAATGCAATAAGCGTTGCAGGAACAACCGTAACTGGTGGTAGATATGCTGTTAGTTCAAATGGACCCACAGCGGAGGGTTATCTTAAACCAGATATTGCAGCTCCAGGTATGGATATAATGAGTTGTGGAATTGAAAATCCTTCAGCTTACGTGTTGATGAGCGGAACTTCAATGGCAACTCCACATATTGCTGGTGGTGTAGCAGTTTTAATTGAAGCATTAAAAGATCAAGGAATACTTTATGATGCTGGTTTAATTAAAGCAGCTCTTATGAAGTCAGCTGATCTTGGAATTAACAGTTACCTCAGCAATGGTGCAGGACTCGCAAACTTTGGTACTGCTTTTTCTACTATTCAATCTGCTCCCACCAATGGTTCCGGTTTCCCAGTTATTCTTTATGCACATCCGTACTTCCCAATAATTGATTATCAGAATATACCTCAAGGATTTCATGCAGAATTATTTGTCCAATCAGTATCTTCAACTCCTTGGGAAGATTTAGATCCTGTTCTTAGTGGTAATATTACAACTATTCTGGATTTGAACACTACATCAGTTACAGGACCATGGACAAAGAATTTTTATTTGGCAATTAATGTTCCTGACGATGCAGCTATAGGTCTTTACACAGGTGTTATTACTTATGAGACTGCTGCAGGTGTAACAACTAATACTCCAATAGAAATTACAGTTGCAGAAGGTAAAGGAAAAATACTTTATGCAAGGTTATTTACTGATTATGGAATAGATAATCTCCTTGGTCAGTATTACTATGCCATTAAGGACCTTCTATCAAAGGGAATTGCCGTTAATGAGTATAGATTGTTTAACATAACTGGAGAAGAAAACGTCATTACTGAAGATTTGTTAAATCAATATGGTGCTATTTGGATACCAGATCCCTTTGAGTTGAGACTGGATGAAACTTATGAAATTTCTGGTTATACAGAAATAACGGACAGTGAAATTACGGCTATTCAAAATTACGTAACAGGTGGAGGAGGTTTATTTATAGACTTCTTAGGATTATCTTCACAGGAAACGCCTTCCGGAGATAGAAATCTTGGAACTAATATTACTAGATTAAATGAGCTCATTTCTATTTATGGAATTGAAGCTTCATCTGCATTGTTTGATTTTGGTGCTCCGGTAAAAATACCTGTGACTAAGACTCATGCTATTACTGAAGGTGTTGATTTCATAGATCATTATGGTACAACATTAACTGTCACTGGTGATGCTATTGCTCTAGCAAAATATAATAACAAGCCAACAGTTGCTATCTGGGAGAATTTAGCTGGAGGAAGAGTATTGATAACTTCAACTAATTTCCATATTGATACACAAGGATATCGTGATTTGTATAATGCTGGAACACAAAATGAGATTTTTGCAATAAATGCTTTCAACTGGTTAACTGCTAGAGAAAAAATCACAGCAAATTACACTGAAGATGAAACAGGTGTAGATTTTAGCATATACTCACTTGATCCACTTGCAAATATTGATGCAAGCGTTAGACTTGTTGATCCAACTGGAAGTTCATTCTATTATGTATCTTTAACTGATGTTGGCGGTGGACTATATAGCTACAGACTTACTTATACAGATGAAGGTATTTACACATTTATTCTTGAATCTGCTGATGATAAATGGATAGGTGAGTTTCTATTTGATTCAAGCCCTCCAGTAATTACCAGTGGAACTTGGGCAAATTATACGGTCCCAGAAACTGCTAGATTGGATTTCAAGATTCAAGATACGACTACAGACATTGCTTCAACGACAGTAGAACTTAATGGTGGAAGTCTCAGCATATCTGGAACCGGAAAAGTGAGAACCTTTGTTGTATTAGTTTCTGCTCTAATTGAAGGAGATAACACATTGTATATCTATGCAAGAGATGCAGCAGGTAATATAATTGAAGCCACATATACCATTCCTACAAAGAAGCCAAAAGGAAGCCCAGTGAACACATTTTATGCAATATTAGGGTTGTTATCTATAGCCGCTCTAGTTACTTTCTTAAGAAAAAGGAAAAACTAGTTTTTTCCCTCTTTTTCTTCCTTTGGCAAACATTTTTAACACTGTTTTCTTTAGTTCTTTTGAGATTCTTACGAGATTAGTTAAACAAGGGAATTTTGAGGATTCAAATGATTATAGCAAAGGGAACAAAGTTCATTGTTTTGTTTTTACTAGCTTTTTCAGCTCTATGTTTCATTTTATCATTTGTAATATGGTATCTAACCAGCTTCTTTTGGCATTTTATTATATTCGGTTTAATTATAATAGCAAGCTCTTTCTTGATTTGGTCTTTTAGAAATCCTGAAAGGTCCGTTAGTATAGATATCAATAAAATTCTAGCTCCAGCTGATGGAAGAATTATGGAGGTCGAAGAGAAAGAAGGAATGATCTATTGTGTGATTAGAATGTCACCATTTGATGTTCATATGACAAGAAGTCCAATTGAAGGAAAAGTAACAAAAACAGTATTCAAGAAGGGAGCTCATTGGCCGGCATATTTTCCAAATTACTCAAAGAAAAACCAGAGGAATAAGATAGAAATTATTGATGAAGCAGAAAACATTAATGCAGTTGTAACTCAGATTTCGGGAATCTTTGCAAGAAGAACTGTTGCATATGTTAAGGGGGGGGATAGCGTAAAACAAGGGGAAATAATAGGAACCATCAGATTTGGTTCACTAACAAGCTTAGAAATCAAAAGCGATAAAAAGTTTAAATTTAAGATAGGTTTATCTGATGTAGTAAGAGCTGGGAAGACAGTGTTAGCTGAATGTGATTAAATGGAATGGCAAGATGTAACATTTTTACAAAAAAACTGGATAAAAAAGACAGCTTGGTTTTTAGCGAATTTCCTTACTTTTTCAAGTCTGATTCTGGCAATTATTGGAATTGTTTTCACTTTTATTGATCCAATAGATTTTAACTATTGGTTTGCAAAAATAATGGCATTATGTTCTATTTTTGATTTTGCAGATGGAAAATTAGCAAGAATAAGCGGTAGTAGAAAATTGGCTGTTGATATTGATACAATTGTGGATTCTATTGCTTTTGGAATCTTTCCTGCTATATACTTGGGATACACAGTTTCTTCTTGGAATATTGTTGCGGGTATTTTCACAGGATTAGTTTATTTAAGCGCAGTATGGTTTAGACTTTATCGTTTCGTTAAGCGAGATCCACTTTATACACCTTATTTTAATGGACTGCCTAGTCCATTTGCAGGGATGGTTGTTGCTTGTTTAGTTATTTTCCCATACACAGAACAATGGGTAATTTTGTTATCGACAGTAATAATTTCAGGGTTCATGTTATCAAAAATTCCATTTCCCTCCTTTAAGGGAGTCCCTACACTATTTGATATGTTTTGGATAGTATCTACTACTCTATGTGTTGTTCTTTTTGCTGTACTTCCTTTCGATCCTAATTGGATGGTTTACCCTGCATATGGAATTGCAGTTCTAATGGTAATTTATCTTGTTGCGGGTCCAGGTTATGCTATAAAACTTGATGAAAAATTAAAATTAGGACCTAAAGAAGATACAGAGAATGAGAAGTAAAAAATAAGCTTAATGCTTATTATTTCTTTAATTTTGTTAGAGCGATTTGCTCAAAACCTAAAGCATTTGACATCACGGCATCAGTTGGCTGCAATACTTCATTAGTGTTCTTAACTATGTTAGCTTCAAAGAAGGCTTGTTTTAAGTAATCACCAAAGATATATGCTCCTCCACCACAAACAATAA
>JAUWJS010000005.1 GCA_030607575.1 Candidatus Heimdallarchaeota archaeon
GTAAATTATGAGCTTACATCAAATTAAGGGTGCTTTGAAAAGCTCTAACTATATCTATATTTTCAATTACTGATGATTTTGCTACTATTTCAGGAAGTTGAAGATTAATCCAGTTCATAGCATCTTCCATTTTTTTCCGCATACTTGGATCTGTTTTTCGAAATATATCAACAAGTGTATCAAAATTAACATTAGAGTTAGTTTCGAGTGCTTCTAACCAATTTCGTAGTGTAACAATTCTTTGAGAGGGTAGAATGAACTCAACACTGTTATTGATTCGATTTGTTACTACAACTCCTTTGATTTTTACGGGCATAAGTGATATAAATTGACCCCCTAATTGTGATCGAAAAAGTAAGGAAAGTATCTTTGTTTTGTCATTTATTCGCAATCTAGAGTATAAATGTTCATAATCAACCAGTGTTGTACCAAAGAAGATTTTGGTATCTTCATGTTCAATATTCAAAACTGATTTCGATTCTAGTATCGTATTGAGATCATTTGTTTTGAATCTAACTGAAATGATTCGTGGTAAATCTTGAGTTAATTTCTCTAGAACTTTGTCGATGTCACCCTCGATAACTAGATCGTCACCTGATCTTGAGAAACGAGGATCAAACAAGCGTTTTATTGTTACGAGTTCTTCTTCAAGAGCCGAATATAAATCATTCAGGCTATCTATGTTGAGAGATTTTTGTGATATTCTAATCATTGTAGCTTCAGGCAGCAAAAACACCCCATTTAACTAAACCAAGAATCAAGAGATTTTTGTCCTTCAATTGATTCTCCCCAGGAAATACCTATGGCATCCAACAGTTGTATTAATGTAGATTTAAGTAGTTCTTTAACTTTAGGGATATCCACATCTGATTTTTCAGCTAGTTGAATTGGTTTTACAGAACATTCATTACTTCTACTAATTTTATCAGAAAGCTTAATGGATTGGGCTTGAATCTTAAATGGTTTAGTTTTGATAAAACTAATCAAAGATCCTACAGTTGGCTTTTCACCATCAGGAAATGCTATTATAAGTTGAACTGCAGCTTGTAAAGGTTGAGTCCAACTATCATATTGCTCAATCTTCTTAGATAGAGTTACAAGAATTGCTAAATCTTCAAGTTCAAAATTCCTTTTAGATATCTTTTGGTTAACATCTTTTATTATTCTTATTATCTTATTCTTAGTTTCTTCTAATTCTTCCGGGTTTTGAACCCCTGCTAAAATTTCTAAAGCTTTTTCAAATGGTCTTTTTGCTAAAATTGGAGTATTTTTCTTCTTGCCCATCAAACCCTTTACTATAGGATATCCTTTAGTTGTGATTCCAAAGTAGTTTTTCTTTCTACCTGAAAGTCCACAATAACGGAATACATAATCTGTCCCTAATTCTATCTGAAAGGTTTCCATGCTCCATTTTTCCAAATCCTCGATATTTTCAGGGGTTGGTTTGTGTATGAAAATACTATCTGTATCTCCATACAGAACTTGCAGTCCTAATTTCTCTTCGCTATATTTTTTTGTTTTAGAAATTGCTTCTCGAGCAAAAGCCGCAGTTGACTCTGCCACAGGAGGACAATACAAAGCAAAATTATCTGAACCAAAAACACCATAGGAGGCATTAAGTAGTACTTTTAGAGAAGATTGTATAACATCACTAAGTTTTCTTTCTTCTTCGTTTAACGATGGATCTTTTGCTCTATCTTTGAACCAGTAAACCCTGATATCCCTTATGAATCCAATTAGCATGGAACTCATACCCACGTGCTTTTCACATACCCAGTGACTGGTTTCTGGTATTTTGTTTTTTTTGCACTCAATATGATTACAATTCAAAGTTTCATACGATAAATTTCTAGTTTTTATGATGGAAGGATAGAGACTAGCGAAATCCATCACATGAACATCCCACCATACACCAACTTGTGGATCTATTACAATGGCTCCTTGATACTTCTTTCCTTTAATGATGGCTTCAGTTGATGTACCTCCCTTTAATCGAAGAATATCCTCTCTCCTTGGAATTAAATAATTTCTGAGTCTGTGTTCAAAGTACATCCAATTCTGGATCCATATGCTAATACTTGCTCGAGTAAAATCATCTATTGGCATTTTTGTAATTCGAGAAAGCATTACTATTAGGTTAATTACTTGATCATTATTGAAACTGGTTAATTCAAAGGTTATTTCAGAATCTCTTCCATTGTATTTGATAAGTTCCTCTAAATCCAAGTCCCAAATATCTTCTTCAAGCTTAAGTTTCTCCTTGCCTAGAATTGTTTTTCCAAGTTCATCAAGAGTTACTCTGTCGTAAACACCTCCAAAAGCATAAATTCGAATGGCAGGCTGTCTAAAAAATCTATATAAATCAAGATGTATAGAGTGGGAAAGGTAAACATCTTGAGATCTTGTTCGTACAAATGGATTCAATTCTTCATCAATTTCAAGTTTCTTCGCTCTATTATCTAAATACAAAAAATCAAAACTATCCCCATTAAATGTAATAACAATAGGATATTTGCTCATTTCATCAAAAACTGCTAGAAGTAACTCTTTCTCATTATCAAACTCTTTAAACTTGATTGAAATCTTACTTTGATCTATTTGTTTTCTTTCTTCATTAAGCACAAAAACAGTGGTTTCTCTTTCTTCATTTGTTATGCCTATTGAGATTACTTTCTGTATAGCAGCATGAGGATCGGGGATTTTGTTTTTTTCACTCTCAACTTCTATATCCACTGAACACCTGCTTATTTTAGGAATGGGAGCAAAGAATATTGGAAGATACTGCTCAACTAATTGCAAAATTTCATGAGATTGTCCTTTAAAGATATCAAGTAAGTTGTCTTTAACTTCATTAGATATTTTAGGTTCCACTCTTTTTAGTTTGTTGTTTTTAACTTCATAGAACAATCCTGGAACAAGTCCATTGTCATAAATATAATTCAAATGATATCTAATGTTAGCCTCAAAAGAGGGGGTGATTTTTTCCCTATAACTATTATTTCTCCCCCCAATTACTAGCGGATTTGTTGCAATTACCTTTGTTAGAGTTAATTCTTTTTCATTAAGTAGACTGTATTTCTTAACAACCTCACATCCAATAAACTCTTTTTCATTTGCAAGTTTTTTTTCTACTTCAGCTTTACTTACTGTAGTGAGCAAATATGGCAGGTGGTTTGTTGTATCATACCATCTGAAAACTTTACCTTCTTCTGGGTTGAACAGTTTAACATATGCTTTTTCTTTTTTACCATCATATTTTACATCAATAAGATATGAAGTAGATAGATTTTCGGGAGCAAGATGAACATAACTGCTTCCCTTTTCTCCAAAGGATTCCCCCTTCGAGTTATTAGCTGGTTTTTTATTTGTGTTCAGAGAAGCTCCTTTAGTTGAAGTTGATTCTTTATTGTCATTTATATTAATCTGTGAACTCGAATTTTCTTCTTTCTCGCTATCAGAATTTGCTTTGTTTGAATCTTGAATAAAACTCATTAGATTATTATGAGAATTATTATTATCATTTTTCACGATAGATCTACCCACTCTTCCATTTTGACGCTCATCTCTAAATTGCACACGCTAGCTTTATTGCTAGTTAAAGATATCAAATATATATTTTGACTACTATTGGTATTAAAACCAATTTACATATTCCAATTTATAAATATGATTTTGCCCTCTAATATTTTATTGGGTTTAAATATAAAAATCAAGTGCAACTTGTGGGAAGAAAGTTGATAGCTCATGTAGACTTCAGGACCACCTCCCAACATGGACTATGGTCAAGATACAAGAGCCTAGGAATCCATCCCTATATCCAATCTATAAAAGGGAAAGAACTAGCGATCCGAAAGCACTCTCTGAGTGTGAACGGGGTAGGAGGATATGTGATTTATCCATTAGAACTAGTAAGAGCTGGAAACAAGTCATCTTTCAGTTCTTATAATGATCTCTATGAAAGCACCTTAAAATGACTTAAGATACTAAAAATCATTTCCATTAAAGGCACTTTCTTCACACTAATTTTATTTAATACTAATTTTTGATTATCTTATGAAGTCAACAATTGATAAATTGAAAAGGGTACACTATCTTAAGCTTGAGAAAGGTGATGATATACTAGAAAGCATAGTTTCCTACTGTAAAGATAACGCAGTGTCGTCGGGCGCAGTCCTTGGAATAGGAGCTGTATGTAATCCCTCTTTAGGTTATTTTGACTTAGATAAAAAAATCTATCTTCAAAATGATTATGATTTTAATGCAGAGATACTTAATTGCAGCGGTAACATTGCTAAAAACGCTGAAACTGGGGATTACATGGCACATTTACACATGTTGGTTGGTGATCAAAAAGGAAACACCTTTGGTGGACATCTATTACCTGGTAACAAGATTACTGTTACAGGAGAATTTGTAATTTTTGAGACAGAAACAACACTTACTAGAGCGCTAGATGATGAGTTTAAATTATTGCTACTCAATATGTGATCATGACTTATTATTCTCTTAGTAATTTTGAATTCCATGAAATTGCTTATTTTTCTTCTTCTCTACCAATTCTTCCATGAGTCAAAAAGATAATCCTCTAACAAACTTTTAATAAGGCGAAATGAGTTTATCTTATTAAAAATAACATCGTGATTATAGTGTCAGATATACTTCAGGAAATACTAAAGAGCGGAGCGATATTGGTTATTGATCCAACAGTCATTCAGACAAATCCAGATGATTTTTTGGATCATTATGGACATATGGTGGATGCCATATCATTAGTTGCAAAAGGAAGATCTGGTTTTACTTTTTACCAAAGCAATAGTGCTCCAAAAGATAAAACAAACGGTGTCTTCTTTCATTCATTTTGTACGATTGCAGACAATATGGGCATAAAAGTGGATGCGGTTACTTATGTCCATGGAGATAATTTCCTTTCTCAAAACACTGATTTTCAACTAAGTAGCAGTGATGGGGCTACCATTGCTTCATATTCTTGTCCAAGCCAAGAAAATATGGAAAAATATTCAGCTGCTATAGCATCAGAAATAGCTCATTATCCAATAGAAAGTTTGGTATTAGACGATTTGATGTTAGCAAGCAAAAGAACTTGTTTCTGTGATAGATGTAGGAGATTATTTGCGAGCAAGTGGAATATTGAAAGAGATTTCAGTTTTGAATATCTTGAATCCAGAGACTTGATGGAAAATTGGAATGATGAAAGATCTACCTACATTAATCGAACATTAAGAGAAATTACAGATACTGTGAAAAACCTAAAGAACATCGATATTTCTTTTGTATTAAAAGCTGATAAAGAAACTGGTTTTATTACTGGAGCTAATGAGTTCTTTGGTCAAAATATCACGGAATTAGCAAAGATTACAAACAATATAATCATCCATGTAAATCCATGGAGTGAATCTTTTCCTGCTAAAAACAGTCCTGAGTATCAACATCTGGTAAGTTCATTTTCTATATTAAGTGAGTATTCTCGATCAGGGATAAAGCCATCTCTATATTTCTGGAACGTTGATTCGAAAGAAAAACTTGATGTTGCTATTCAGCTGAAAGATGATTTAAAAGTTGAAAAAATCTATTTAGAGCCTTCATTACCTCATGATTTCACTAAACGAAGAACAATTAATTTAGGGTTTTAAAAATGAGCCTTGAGAAAGCAATTGAAGAAATTAAAACGATGTTTTGGGGTGTTCTAAAAGGTAAGTTCAACCCAGAAGAAGAGGAGGATGTTAAAACACATCTTATAACAAATCTGGCCACTCTTTCCTCATATGTTAAAACTTGTTTACCTCCAGAGCAACAAAAAGAGTACGAAAAACATTTTTCAACAGCTAAAGATATTCTTCTGAAGTTCGACAGTGCTGGACCTTGGTTTAGAGAATTACCTGAAATGATTGATACAGTTTACAATGTAATCACATATGCAAATATGTTACAAATAGAATATCATAGATTCAGTGGTACTGAAAATGATACATTACAGTTCATTAATGCAAAACTTGAAACATTAGAGCTTAACATCAATTCTATTCGTGAAGAGACAAAAAAACTGAAACAACAAACAGCAGCCTTGTTACAGCTCCAAAGAGGTAATATCCAAATTACAGAAATTGAACCATCAAAGCAGATTCCTATAAAGCTAAACGAGGAAAAAAACCAAGACGATTCTGGTGTTCAAATTTTTGAAGAACTGATTGAAGCTGAAACAGAAAAGCCTGAAGTCGAGGAAATTAAAGAACAAGAAATTATTGAGGAAGTTGAATTGGATTCTGTACCTGTGGATTCTGATCCTTTGGATGATATTTCAGAGACAACTAAACAACCTGAAAAGGATTTGATTGATGATGCTAAAGACCTGATTGAAGGTATTGAACTTGCTTCCCAATATGAATTTGAGCAAGAACCCTTTATGCAAAATATAGAAACAGAACAAGAAGCTTTGAAAGAGTTAGCAGGTTTGTTAACTGCTTTGGATCCAGGAGATGACTCTGTTATTTCTCCATTAACAGAAAAATTAATAGCAATTAGTGATGAAGAAGGAGAAACAAAGCTTCAGAGCACCCCCTCTATTGAAAAAAGCATGATAAGTGAAGAAGGATTAAGTAAGAAAGAAATTGCCGAAGTCCATGAATTTCGTTCTTCTATATCTAGATTAAACAAAGTTTTGTCGTCACCCCAGCAGAAAGAAACAGCTGCTGATTTTGTATCTTCGATAAAGGAAACAATAGCACATGTTTCCAAGGAAAACGATTTCGAAACAGAAGAGAAATCTGCATTAACTAAAATTATTGAGGCAGAAGCTGGAGAAACAGATAAAACGCCTATTCAATTCGAAGATATTGAGAATGTTATCAAACACCTCGGAACCCGAAGACAAAAGGCCATAGAGAGAATCCAACAATTAGAACATGCTCTAAATTCGGAGAAAATCGATGAAGAGGAATGGCAAGAACTACGAATTAAAGCAGAAAGGCATATGTTGAGAGTTGAAGACACTCTAGATGGATACAAGCGATACTTGGCAAAATTACAAAGTCAATCTAATTAGTAAGTAGATGTTTATGACTAATCTTTATTTAACCCATTACTATTTTGGTGCGAGAGAAGGAGCTTTTCATACTGGATTAGGGTCAATTTTAAGAGCAAAAGGGCACTCAAAACCTGTATCAGTAATCATTATTGATAATTCTTTTACTTGGATTCCAGATTTAGAGCTAGAAGACTCTATCCCATGTGTAATAATTGAGTCTAACGAGACAGTGAATTATGTTAGAAACACTTTATTTAATACATTAAGTGTTTTGAAAAATGCTGTCTGTTTAATTGCTAATTTCGATTTACTAATTACTAATGGAATTTTATCTCTTCAGGATCTCATGCAAATTGTTCGAGATATTAATAACTCAAATGAATATATCTTTACATCAGAAGATTATTTCAAGGAACTTGAGGAACACGCAGATTATGTTAGTTCTATTCAAGAGCTTTGAAACTTAAATCTACTGCAATATGCGCTATTTTTGGACCTAACCATCTAATTAATCTCATCTCTGTAATTGTATAACTCATAGAGAAATTGTGCGAATGGGGGACGCTATTGATTCTGTCAATAATTATTTCTTCCCTTATCTCTTTCGAGCTTATTCTTTCTGTAATTTGCCAATGTATAACTCCTCTTCCGTCTTTCAAAGTTTGATAAGCTATTGGGAGGGCATTGTCTGAATCTAGAGGTAAAGGAAGCAAAACTCTATTTACACTGTTGATGAACATTTTCGGAACAATCTCAAAAGCATCTCCGAAATAAGGAATAACTTTTTCCTGGCATTTGTTTAGTTTAATATTTTTGAGAAGATAATCATATGCTATTTTGTTTATTTCAATACTATGAACAACACATGAATTGCATTTTGATGCCAAAGCTATACTAAACGGACCAACTCCTGAAAAGAAATTTAAAATTATCTCATTTTCCTCAATCAAATTAGTAATTCGTTGTCTTTCGTAACTCAAGCGAGGAGAGAAAAATACTTCAGATAGATCTACTAAGAATGAATTACCGTGCTCTTTGTGAATTGTTTCTGATTTGTTTTTTCCCATAACATACCTGAGATTTCTTTTTCGCTCTTGTCCGTGGATTTTGGTGGTTTGAAGTAATACTGTTTTAATAAAAGAGTGTTTTTGGATTTTTTCTTCTGCAAAGCTTTTCAAAGAATTTTCATCAGAATCATTTCTGATGATCAATATATCTCCAATTATCTCAAATGCTAGATCCTTCATTCTTTTCTCCAATCAACATCCTTTTTAATTTCTCTAATTGATGGTCCTTTGTAAGTAGCTTTATCAAACGAGATTCTTCTCATCTGAGGTTGAGTGTTAATTTCCTCAAAATAATGTGCTGCCAGTCCTGCAGTTCTTCCAAATACAAAAATGACTTTTGCAAGTTTTGGGTCTAATCCCATGTCAGCTGTAATAGCCGCAATAACCCCATCTACGTTAATTGGGAGGTTCATTCCTCGCACACGCTGGAAGGTACTACTAATCATTTTTGAAACATCAACACAACTTCTTGCATATCCTGCATCTTCTGCAAGTTCCCATAACACATCTCTTCTAGGATCTTGTGTATGAATACGGTGACCTAACCCTTCAATTCTTTTACCAGTTTTGATTGTTTCACGTATTAAATTGAAGGTAGATTCATCGAGATCCAACTTTTCTTTTTCAGCTTTTTCAACAACTGATAAGAAGAATTTAGCTGCTTTTTGTCCTGCACCGCCATGAACATCTGTAATTGCTTGTAAACCACCAGCTACAGCTACTTCATAATTAGCTCTAGTCGACGCTAAGATTCTTGTCGCTTGAGCTGATGGTGGTGTGATCCCGTGATCTACACAAGCTGTAATCATTGCTTCTAACAGTTTAACTTTAAGTTTGCCAGGGTTTTTTTCTTTGACCAATCCTAGATACATCATTTCTGAGAATGATGTTTCAGAAACTGAAGAAGATTCAAGATGATCTAAATTGCCTAAAATATACGCAAAATACTTCAAGACTCGTCCCAATGTATAAGCTGCAATTTTTGTTTCTTCAGAATTCAGTCTTACAAAATCTGCAAGCTTACTATCGACCAACATCAATGTTCCAAGGGTTTTAGATATGTCTGAACTTATGGTAATCGATTTAAGTTCTGCAAATTCTTGTTCTATTGCTTTTTTTGCAGTATCCTCAAGCTCTTTAAGTTGAGCTTCTTCAGGGAAATCTCCTTTAATGAGTAAATATGACGTTTCTAGAAAGCCTTTCTTTGCTATAATTTCTTGTAGAGGATATCCTCGAATTATCAGATTATTTGGCATTACATTAGTTACTAATGTTCCCCAAGTCTTCACTGGTGGTCTAGCATCCCATTTTTTACGCATTTTTGAGTAATATTCATCAATATCAAAATATGTTCGTTTTAATTTTGAGCTTACGGCATCTATTAAATCTCTTTGATGATTCACCACTATTACTCCTACTTTTTCCAAGGATTCCTTTTTTGATTGATAAGTACCATAACTTTGACCAGGAGAAATTACAGCTCCTGCATGCCCCATGGTTTTTCCCTCAGGAGCATTGGCTCCTGATATCAATGCTACTAGAGGTTTTGGATATTTTTCTGGATTTGCTTCCATATCTTGAGCTAGCAATTCTTCCTGTATCCCACCAATTTCACCAGCGATAACAATTAAATCTGTGTGCTCATATTGCATTATTCTTGATACAAGGTCTACAAAACGAGAACCAATAGCTCCATCTCCTCCTACCCCCAATACTCCATTTTGAGCAATTCCTGCACTTGCTAGTGCGTCAGATAAATGATATAGAATAGCTCCACTTCGTGATAAAATTGTCACACCTTTGGGGCCAATTTTGTTATCAGTTTTCTGCGCTTGGAATATATCTGGAAGCATACCCACTTTTATTCCTTCGGGAGGAAATATTATTCCTGGTGTGTTACCACCAAATAAGATTGTTTTATGTTTTCTAGCTTCAACTAGAATGTCTCTTACATCCTTAAGTGGAATAAATTCTGAAATTAGAACAACAATAGGAATTCCAGATTTAATAACTTCAATTGTTGCATCTTTGGCAGAAGAATAATGTTTCCATATACTTGCTATAGCAATATCTGGGTGTTTTTGCATTGCTACCTCAGCAGATTCATAAACAGGCATAGTTTCATGAACAAATGTACCGCCTTTGCCTGGTGCTACTCCACATGTAACGTTGGTTCCATATTCCATCATAAGTTGTGCGTGTCGAGTTCCCTGCCTTCCTAATCCAACAATCATTGTTTCGATTGTTTTCTTTTCTGATATTTTCTGAGCGAGTTCAGGACGAATGTGTTTGATTAGATAATAAAGAAGTCCTTGATTCACAGCTAAATTGTCAGTTGTCATATAATACCCTCCATGTTCTCACTTTGTTTTTTCACTTTAAACCCATATTCAATTCCATCTTTAATGACGTCTGCCATTATCTTTTGATTTCCAACAACAATGTGTAGATCTATTAATGGTTCTGGAGTTTCTAGCTTAGCTTTCTCAAGAAAAGCTTTTGCAGCTGCTAAATCAGTTCCCACCATTCGACCAAAAATCGTTACCATTCTTTTCTTAGCAATGAATCTATCTCTTAATGACATAATCAATCCTTGAATGAAGACATCACAACTAGATATCCCTCCAAAGCGACTAGTTATTATCAGATCTGTTGCGGGATGATCCATTAAAAGGTGGAACATATCTGCAACCTTGCTTATTGAAGGACCGCCACCACTATCCATGAAATTTATAGGTATAGCTTTACCGTTGAAATATCGGTTTCCAACATTAACAATTTCATCTACAGAAAAAATTCCGTATCCTGCTCCTCCTGGAACAAGACCTACATACAGTTTCTCTTCATCTTTAACAAAATTCTCTGGATTCTCAAGCAAATCAATAAACGGAAAGCCGATTTGATATGCTTTTGCTTCAAAAGCTGTTTGCTCTGAAACATCATGCCTTTTACTTCCGGGATCTATTCCAATTGATTTTAGCAAAGGTGTTTGTCTGTACAAACTGTTATCATCAAGTACAAATTTAGCGTCAGCAGCAATTATATCTCCATTCTTTGTTACAATTAGAGGGTTTATTTCACAAATTTTTGCTTCAGCACCCTGAAAAGCCAAATAGAGAGATTCAATTGTTTGTTGAAGTTTTTCACTCACTAGTTGAAGATTTTGATTTTTATCTACTAGAAAATCAACAGCTTTTTTTCCTATTTCAGCATTCAAAGATTTATCATTGTTTCTTAGTACTTTCTTCCAAATTTCATCTGGTTTAGTTCGAGCAACTTCTTCAATATCAACCCCACCACTTGCAGATGTCACCAATACTATATCAAAAGTTGCAGGATCAGTGGTTATGGACAAGTAGATTTCACTAGCAATATCAACAGCTTCCTCAAGTAAAATTTTCTTTATGGGATAACCATGAATTGTTAAGCCAAACATTTCCTTTATGATGTTCTCTGTTTCTTCAATAGTTTCAGCTTTCCTTATTCCTCCTGCTTTTCCCCTTCCTCCAATCAATACCATGGCCTTAGCCATAATTGGAAATTCTAAAGATATATCCACTAAATCTTCAACACTTTCTATTATTGCTATTTGTTTAGGAATTTTAAGGCTAAACTGCTCAAAAATCTGCTTTGCCTCATATTCGTATAATTTCATTTTTATTCCTCTAGTTTGAATATTGTTTTTGATAATATTTGATAAGTCCTCCAGCTGTGAATATTTTTAGTAATTCACTTGGTAGTTTTGGGAAAGAATAAACTTGACTTCCATTTGTAATTTGGCCTTTTTCCAAGTCAATTATTGTTTGCTGTTTTTTATCAAATTTATCAATAAACTCTTGATGTACAATGATTGGTAATCCTTGGTTAATTGCAGATCTATAAAAGATTCGAGATACTGATTTTACAATAACAGCTTTCACACCTGCAGCCGCAAGTCCAACAGCTGGGTGTTCTCTTGACGAACCACACCCAAAATTTTCTCCCCCTATTATAATATCTCCCCCCTTAACTCTATCTGCAAATGTTTCATCTAACCCTTTGAATAGATGAGGTACTATTTTATCTCCCTCTGAGGACTTAATATCGTAGGTAAGGCCTCCAGCAAACATCTGATCTGTATTGAAATCATCAATATCACTGTAATCCCATACATTCATGCTGAATCTATCGTCTTTTGAGTCTATTTCAAGGGTTTTAGTTTCTACATCTCTATATTGTAGCACTATTTCAGTTTCTTCTCTTAGGGCTCTAGATGATAGATATTTTCTGGGGTCTGTAATCTTTCCTTCAATTGCAGAAGCTGTTATAGTAGCTGGAGATGCTAAAAATATACGCGCATTTTTATTTCCCATTCTTCCTAGAAAATTCCTATTTGCAGTAGATAAAACATTCCAATCGTCTGCTGGTATTCCTTGTCCTTTACCTAAGCAAGGACCACAACTGCATGAAAGTATTGTTGCACCTGCCTTAGCAAGCGTTTGAATAACCCCCTTCTCTAATGCTTCAAGATAGATTTTATTAGAAGCTGGAGCTACAAGAAATATTACACCATCCTTCACTTTTTTATCTTTGATTATTTCTGCAGCAATCTCTAAATCGTCTAATCGGGCATTTGTACAAGTCCCCAAAAAAGCTTGATGAATAGGGGTTTCTTCCAGTTTTTTGGCAAACTCTGTATTGTCTACTTGATGTGGAACTGCAACTAAAGGCTCCAATTTGCTTAAATCTAGAATGATTTCTCTGCTAAAAATTGCATCTTTGTCTGACCAGAATAGTTCTTCTTGTGGACTTCCAGATGAACTATGTTTTTCCTTTAACCAATTGATTAAAACTTTGTCAGGTGGGAAAATAGCTGTTTTAGCACCCATCTCTGAAGCTAGGTTTGCTAGTGTCATTCTTTCAGATATAGACAAAGTTTCTACACCCTTTCCATGAAACTCAATCGCATAATAGGTCGCTCCAGCGGCGCCTATTTTATTCATTAGCCATAATGCAATATCCTTTGAATAAACACCCAAAGGCAATTCTCCATTTAGCACAATTTTAATTGTTTCAGGAACTCTAAACCAAGTCTTTCCTGTTAACCACAATCCTGCTGTTTCTGTTCTATCAATTCCTGCTGCAAATGTGGCAAATGCACCGCTTGTGCATGTATGAGAATCTGACCCAACAATGAGCATACTAGGTGAAGTATGGTTGGACATCAATTGGTGGCAGATTCCCTTCCCCTCATCATAGAAATTAGTGATATTTTGCCTTTTAACTAATTCTCTTATACTTTTATGATCATTTGCTATTTTAGCACTCGTTGGAGGGGAATCATGATCCAAGACAATTATAAGACGTTCAGGGAATTTGATTTTTATTCCACCCATTTTTTGAAAAGTTTTTTCTATTGATGCTGAATTGTCGTGTGACAAAATTAAATCAGGTTCTGCATAAACAATATCACCAGCTTTCACGTCCATATTTGATTTAAACGAAAAAAGTTTTTCTGAAAATGTTTTCCTACTCATATTTCCCACTTTTTACATTATTTCTCCTAGTTTTAGAAGGCCACCAGCTTCTATTATATCCAATACTGGTTGAGGTATTTTAGCACATTTAATGCTCTCACCATTATCCTGGTTGATAATTACTGATTGAATTATGTCTATTTCTAGATTATCATCATCTTTAACCTTAAATTCAGATATTCCAGGTGCTTCAACAAGGAGTAAACCTGAATTTACAGCATTACTGTAATAAATTGGTCCAAAAGATTCACCAATTATTGCTTTGATTCCATGAGCTAGAAATCCTGTTACAGCTTGTTGTCTTGTGGATCCTTTACCGAAATTTTTACCAACCAATAGTATTTTTCCAACATTGTCTTCCTTTCCAAAACTCTTATACCCTTCAAGATTTCCAAAAATATGAGGTTTTATTTCATTGGGGTCATGAATTGTTAATAAGGATTGATGGAATATTTGGTCGGTATCAACGTCATCAACTATGACTAGCTTTGCTTTAGCTTTAAGTGTTTCTTTACTCATCTCTTAACCACCTCTTTAGGAACAGCAATCTTTCCTTCAATTGCTGTAGCTGCTGCAACAACAGGACTAGCTAAATAAACATCTGCGGGACCAATTTTGCCTTGAGTGTTTCTGTTTCCTGTTGTTAGAGTTACAGCTGTTTCACCCCCAGTTAAACCATATTGTCCCTTCGCGCAGGTTGAACAGCCTGCACCAAAAAAGTTTCCACCAGATTCTAAAATTATTGCCATATCACCATTTAAATTGATTGAAACGAAATCCTCTCTAGTAGCAGGAACTATTCCAAATCTCACATTTGGATTGATTTTGTGTCCTTCTAGTATCTTTGCAGCATCATGAATATCTGCTGAACTTCCATTTGTACAAGAACCAATAACAATAGAATTTATAGGAGTACCAATTACTTCCTCAATTTTTTTGACATTATGTGGATGGGGGGGGCATGCAATGTATTGGCCTAAATCTTGAATATCTAAGACTAATTCTGTGACATATTTTGCATCTTCATCAGCAGATAATATTTCTATCTCGATTCCAATCTTGGAGTAATAATCAGCTGTAATTTTATCATCAGGTACAAATCCAATAACACCTGAAGCTTCTGTTATTAGAGAACACAAGGTCACTCTTTCTTCAATTGTTAACTTATCAATAATTTTCCCATAGAATTCTACAGCTTTTCCTGTAATTCCAAAGTCATGAAGTTCTTTGAGAACATAAAGAGCTAAATCCTTTGCTGTAGTTGGCCAGTTATAATCTCCCTTTAAGATAACCTTTACAGTTTCTGGAATCTTAATCCATGATTTTCCTGTTTTCATAGCAAAAGCAAGCATAACGTCCCCCGCTCCTTGTCCCAAGATTCCTAAAGCTCCTAGAATATTATAGTGGCTATCAGCTCCAATGACTATATCTCCTGATTTTGAGAAACCTCTTCGAAACAGTAGATGAGAACCTATTCCTGACCCAAGATCAGTAAGTTTGATGTCATGTTTTTTAGCAAATACACGAATTTTTTCTTGATCTTTTGCATGCTTTGGATCATTGCCATAAGGATAACAGTCTGGAGTAAAGATAATTTTTTCATTGTTGAATGTTTTAGAACCAGTATAATTTTTTTGAAATAGATCTATGACTTGAGGTCCTGCATAATCTCTTGCCGTAACCAAATCAAGATTAACCCATACTATGTTGTTTGGATAGATCTCACTATCTGAAACATCTGCACGATTTCTAATGATTTTTTCAATAAGTGTGAAGCTAGTCATATCACTCAGTTTCACCAATTAATAAAGAAGTAATAAGATTATCCTTATGTATTTATGGAGTGTTGATTTTCATAGAAAATATATAAGAAAAAAATGAAGGAAAAAATAAGTTAAATGGCATTTATTTTCTCACAAATAGCATCTGCCATTTCAGAAGTTGTTGTATTTCCACCCATATCATAAGTGCGATATTTTCTTTCAACAATTACTGCTGCCACAGCATCTTCAATCTTTATGGCCATGTCTTTTTCACCTAGCCAATCCAACATCATTTTTGCAGCAAGAATTTGTGCAATTGGGTTTACTTTATTCATCCCCACATACTTGGGAGCAGAACCATGGGTTGGCTCAAAAACAGCAAAATTTTCTCCTATATTTCCTGAACAAGCAAACCCTAGCCCACCTATTAACTGAGCTGCTAAGTCTGAAATAATATCTCCAAACATGTTAGATGATACTAAAACACCATAATTCTGAGGATTTTTTACAAGCCACATAGCCATTGCATCAATATTGGTTTCCCATAATTCCATATTGCTATAATCTTGTATTAGTTTTCTTGCTTCTCGTACCATCAAACCACTTGTTTCTCTGATAACATTTGGTTTTTCTACAACAGTTACAGTAGGATAGCTAAACTCCTTCGCATAATCCATACTAGCCTTGAGAATACGTTGAACTCCTTTTCGAGTGAATATTCTGGTAGATATAGCTACATCATTAAGATTTGCTTTTTCAAATCGTTTTGCTTTGGGATGGTTTCCAATAATTGTTTTCATTACTGCTTCAGGGACAGGATGCCATTCTATTCCAACATAAAGTCCTTCAGTATTTTCACGAAAAACAACCAAATCAATATCATCTCTGTAATTAAGAGGATTGCCTGGGTAAGCTTTACAAGGACGTAAGTTGACATAAAGGTCAAACAGTTGTCGTAATCTCACAATAGGGCTAAAGTAAACTAATCCTTTACCTTGCAATTCTGGAACTAATTCCTTGTCAGCTTCTTCCTTAGGTTTTGATGTGATAGCTGAAAACAAAGAACAGTCTGAATTCTTGAGAAGTTCAATTGTTCTATCTGGTAAAGGATTTCCTTCCTTACACCAAAATTCCCAACCTATATCTCCATATATATATTCTGCTTTTTCTCCGAATCCAACAGCATCCAGAACTTTCATTGCTGCTTCTGTTACGTCAACACCAACACCATCACCTGGTAAAACTGCAATTTTGTATTTCTTCATTTCAAAAACACCTTTCCTCATTTATTTTCTTCAAATATTTGTTTTATTGGAGCAAAACAAAGAAAATCACAGCGATGGATAATTTCTACTTCTTTTAACCTAGGAATTTTATCTCCTTCTTTACTATGAAAAACAATAGCTTGTCTAACGATTAGTGGTAAATCATACTCATAGACTAATTCAAGACCCATCGCTGGATGACGAATGTATTTTCCTTCCGCTGTCTGAATTATGTGTCCAGTTTCGTCTTTTTCATACTCGATGAATTTTCCTATGTCATGCAATAATCCACCCGCGATTAGCTCATCTCTATTCAATTTGTCACCAAGACCAAGCATCTCATATCTTTCATAAGTGGCTAAACACATCTGTGTTACAGCTCGAATATGATCTATAATTGATATTTTCACTGTAAGATCTTCATTGACTAAATCGGGAATTAACAGTGTGAAAGGAATTTTATGAAGGTCTTGTGTGCTCCATCCACCTTGTTGAATTGCTTTTTCAAGAGATTTTGCAACCTTATTCAGTAAATCGATATTCTTGATTTCTTTAATTTCCGGAAATAAACTTTCGATTTCCATTCAAATAACCTCATATAGCTGTGATAATTTTTATCTCAATCTTAATCCAATATTTGCTTTCAAATAAGGATTGAAAAACACAATAACACAATCTAATTAAAATTTGTGATTAATACCGTGCTAAAATTTAGTTTCACTTTCCTAGATATCACCGAACAAAGAAAGTTTATTCTTCCCACGTAAAGAAATAACTACAATCCCCTTCTCCCGTAGTCTCTTACGTAACTCAGTATCATTTGTGGCAACAATTGCTTCTTTTTCTAATGCCAATCGTAATATTTCTTCATCAGCGTGGCAATTAGTGTTTGATTCTATTTTTACAAACCTGTTAGCTAATTCTAATGCTAATTTTGCCTTTTGCTTAATAGACTGACTTTCTTTTTCTGATAATCTCCTTAATTCATCCAAAACAATTTGTGGTACAACAATTTCAAAACTTATTTGCACCAGTCGTTCTATCTCATAAGATAAATTAATCTTTTTTTCAAGAGGAAGCATTAACATGCTAGAATCTATAATAATTAACATGTGATTTCACTGATTAAGTACTTCACCAACTCCTATTAGACGGAATCTACCGGATATCCTTCTTGAGATAGCTACTTTGCTTTGTTCTCTTGCAGCTACTTCACGATTAAGTTTTATGGAAGCTTCTTTTCCTTTAATTTCAGATATTACTCCTGCAGTTTTTGCAGTTCCAACATTTAACATCAAAGTCTCACCTTGGGCTAATGGTTGAACCTTTGTTATTTCTTCTGAGCCAACTACAAATTCCATTAACTGAAATTTCAATTTTAGTTCTGAAAGGATTTCAGGAGCATGACCAGGAGCGGTAATAATATTACCTGCCATTTTATCTGCCTTAACAAACGAGGGGTCTAATTCTGTTCCAATGGCAACAAGACCACCAGAATGGGCACTTTCAACAAGACCCTGCTCTCCTATTGCTATACTAATAATTTTGGTTCTAATTGGTGTGTAAATTATTTTATTTGCCTTTTTGACTGGTAAACCAGGTACAATTTCTATTTCTTCATTTACTTTGATTTGTCCTTTGATAATTGTTCCCCCAAGAGCTCCTCCCTTAATTTTTTCGATTTTTGTTCCAGGTCTATTTATATCAAAAGATCTAGCAACATGCATTTCCAGAGGGCTGTCAATGTCTAAATCTGGTGTAGGAATATTCTTTTCAATTTCACAAATTAAAACATCTAAATTTGCTTTATGTATTGCACTCATTGGTATTATTGGAGCGTTTTCAGCAATTGTTCCTTTAATAAAGTCTTGAATTTCTCTATAATTTCTTTCAGCCTCCTCTTCACTTACAAGTTCAATTTTATTCTGAACAACGACTATATTTGGTATTTTAAGAATCTCCATCGCTGCAAGATGTTCTCTTGTTTGTGGTTGTGGGCATCGTGAGTTTGCAGCTATCAGAAGGATTGCTCCATTCATTAACGTTGCTCCAGATAACAATGTTGCCATTAGAACCTCGTGTCCAGGACAATCAACAAAAGAGACTCTTCGTAAAAATTCAGAAGGTTTTCCACAGTTTGGGCAAGTTTTTTCAATAGTGTAAGCTTCAGGCTCAGGACACTTGGGGCACTTGCGAAATTCTGTATCAGCGTATCCTAATCTTATTGATATCCCTCTTTTGAGCTCCTCTGAATGATCATCAGGGAATTTACCTGTTAATGCTTGGACTAAAGTTGATTTACCATTGTCTACATGTCCTATAGTCCCAATATTAACTACTGGCTGTCTGATGACTTTTTTTTCCTTTTTAACTGCTTCATTTTTTGAAGCTGTGGTGGTACTTTCTTGCTTTTCTGGGGAACCTTCTTCGCTCATTAATTTTTCCTCAATAGTTCTCTTAGTGCTCAAATGAAATTATTTTGCAGTTCTTAATGCTTATTTATTCAAGACTGTTACCCAAACAACACTAATACATCAAAAACTTTACGTTCAGCTTACTTTTATTTCAGCTAACTTTGTAATAAACTCTAACTTAAAATATTTTTTCCCCAAAAACTCTTTAACTGTTTAGAAAAAAATACTTAATATAACTATATTTAAAAACAATAGATAAGAACGAGCACAGTAGAAAAAAGAGAGATGATGTTGTTTTGTATTATAGTGTTAAAGTAAAAGATACACTTAGAGTACCTCCAAACAGATTCGATGAAGATCTTTCTCAAGTTTTAGTAGAAATCGCAAGAGAAAGCTTCGAAGGTAAAATCGACTCTGATGTGGGTTTTATTGTTGCAGTTACAGAGATTAATAAAATATATCAAGGTAAGCTGATTTCAGGAGATGGGGGAGCATATTATGAAACTGATTTCGGTTTATTATGTTATCTACCTGAAATTGGAGAAATTGTAACTGGAGAAGTAGTTGAATGTGTTGATTTTGGAGCCTTCATAAGAATAGGAACTATTGATGCTCTATGTCATGTTTCTCAAATTGCAGATGATTATTTCCGTTATATTCCAAAGAATGCTGTTTTAAGAGGGGATAAATCTAAACGTGATTTATTAGTTAATACAAAAGTTCGATCAAGAATAATTGCTGTAAGCATAGGCAAAACAGCAATTCGTGTTGGGTTAACTATGCGTCAAGATTCTCTTGGAGCAATTGATTGGGTAGAAGAATGGAAAAGAGATTTGAAGAAACCTAAAAAGAATGCTGAGGAGGCTTCATAATATGTCAAAAGCATGTCGAGTATGTCACCATATTGCTGAGAAAACAGCCAATATCTGTCCAAGTTGTAAAACACAAGATCTCTCTTCTGAATACACCGGAGAAATTTTTATTTTAGATCCTGAAGATAGTGAAGTAGCTCAAAGAATGAAAATTAATAAGAAAGGACACTATGCACTAAGAGTTCGGTGAAACTAGTGGGTTCTTTCAATAAAGGCTACTACATTTTACCTGAAGATGAAAGAAACTATTTTAAAAAACCCTTAGATATTATTCTTAGTACAGACAAGGAAATTGAGGATTTTATTCACGTTCTAAAAGCAAGTCAAGAAGAGTGTAAAATTATTACAGTTGGAGATGTAAGTACTCAAACCATTTTGAACAGAGGACTTATACCCAATCTTGCGATTATTGATGAACGTGTTCAAAGAAATAGATCTGAAATAGTCGATATGTCAAAATTCACTGTGGTAGAAGTAACAAATCCTGCAGGAACTATTACTTCAGCAGCATGGAATATGATTCAAAAAATTCTAAAACAGGATGATATCAAAATCATTATAAAAATAAGTGGTGAAGAGGATTTACTTGTGCTTCCAGCGATATATGAAACGCCTTATAATTCAAAAGTCTTATATGGACAACCAAATGAAGGACTAGTAGTAGTTACAGTCACAGAAGAAATTAAGAAAAAAGTGAAGAACTTAATTCAGAAAATGGTGAAAATCAATGAAAATTAAAATCGTTAAGAAAACAGAAAATAAACTACTCGATAGGGTGGAACTTGATGTGGTGATAGAACATCAAGGAGAGCCTGTTCCTACAAGAGATGCTGTACTTAGTAGAGTTGCAGCTGAGGTTAACAGAGAGAAAAACCAAGTTGTTCTTATTAAAATGCAAGCAAAATATGGAATTGGTATCAGTAACGCTATAATTCATGCTTATGATTCTCAAGAACGTGCTATTGTAGTTGAAAGAGAATATTTACTAAAAAGATCTGGAATTAGAGAAGACAAAAAAGAATAGGTGCAAACTATGAGCGAAATACACAAAAGGTACAAAGCTGAAGGAGACAAGATAATTAGAACAAAAAAGATTTGCGAACGTTGTGGAGATGCAGTATATATGGCTGAACATCCAGATCGTCAAACTTGTGGAAAATGTGGTTTCACCCAGTATAAACGTGGTCGTAAAACCTCTTAATAAAGTTTTAAACTCTTACAGAAAAATTTATACTCCATTTCATTCTTAATATAATTAGGCGAATGACTGATTGAGACGGCTTAGATGTGTTCTTCACACACATGATAGAAAGATAAAAGGACGCCATCATCAATACTTTTTTTCATTTCTTTCTATAGGCATCAATACCTAGATAAAAAAGATTTAAAACGGAATGAAGAATATTTTAACGTTAATACATTTAATAGAGGTAAAACGAATGAAATCTTTTGAAGTAAAAATTCCTGAAAAACTGTATAAATATATAGAGAAACTCGTTAATGAGGAGAATTTTGAATCCATTGATTCTTTTGTTAATCATGCAATTTATTGGATAGTTGAATTATACGGTTTTGGTGAACAATCTGAAGGGAAGAGTTTGAAAGACTTAATTGCTGATGTTGTGTTTTCTAAGGTTGGAACTGGAGTCAAGGAAACTCCAAAGGAAACTCCAAAGGAAACTCCAAAGGAAACTCCAAAGGTAAAGGCTGCAGTTAAGAAACTTGATATTCCAAATAAGGACATGATTCTTGAATCCTATGGTTCTTCTAAGTTCATGTTTGAAGATGCAATATTTGCTGCTTGTCAATTTGCTGCATTGAAGCAAGGAAATCCTCCAATTTCTAAGGAAGAATTTATCAAATCCTTAGAACAGATGGCAGAAGCTGGAATCCTTACTCAGTTTCAACAGGGCGAAAAAACAATGTGGAAAAGAATAGTAGAGAATTGATTTCTCTTAAATATTTATTACTTACTGAAATTTACAAAATTGCTTTTGCCATTTCTATTAATACTTCTTTTGGGTCTTTAGCTTTTACAAAACCTGAGGCTAAAAGAACTCCTTTTGCTCCTAATTGCAAAGCTTCAAAAACATCTTTATTGGTCGAAACTCCAGCTCCTACTAAGGGTTGAACTTTTGAATTAATGTCAGAAATAGCTTTGATAGTGTCTTTAACCAAACTTGGTTGCGTAGTAACAGATACTCCACTGCCAATTAATTCAGGTGGCTCCATAGCACAAGCTACTGGATTAAGAGCGGCTATTGCCTTGCTTGTTTGGAGATTATTTGAACACACACAAGTGAAGAAATCTAGAGTATTTGCTTTATCAACTATTTTTTCAATGTCAGATAACTTTAATCTGTGTTCAGAATGGTTAACGAGAGAGCCAATTGCCCCTGTTTCCATTACGGCTTGAATAAGATTATTTCCTGTATAACTTCCAGAGTCATTTGCATCTACATGCTGTGCTAAAACTGGAATATCAACCTCTTCTACGATTTTCCATAAGTCAACAGTTTGAGGACAAACTGCAATTGATACACTTAATTCTCTAGCAACTTCTTCAGCAATCTTGGAAAGATATAGCCCCTTGTTCCCAATCGTTTGATCATAATTCTTAAAATTAAGTATAATCACGGGATATGATATCTTAATCATGGAGCTAATTTTCACGACATGTTTAAAAACTTTTTTTAGTAAAAATATTAACACTACATATAAATATATTAAACATCAATTAAACATTAAGAGATGTCGTAAAATACTTGGTGATTTGCTTGTATGGTGCTGACCAAATAAATACAATACTTCATGAAATTATAATAAGCGATGCTAATATCAATCACGTTATATTAGCTGATAAGACAGGGTTAACATTGGCCTATTCTTCAAGATTCGCTTTTGATGAATTTGAAACAGAAGCTCTTGGAGCTATAGCAAGCGCAGTTTACTTAGCTAGTGAACAGCAAGGCACAAATGTTGGATTAGCAGTGCTAGATATAATTATCTCTGAATTTTCAGATGGTTTAATTTTAGTAGCAAGTTGTGGAAGTACTGTTGTGTGCTTGATTACAGATGCCGGTGTAGCTCTTGGAATGGTTAGAAGAACCATGAAAATGGCAGCAGAAAAAATCAGAAATATATTGGACGTTGAAGCAAAACCCGTCCCAGCTCCAGAAGTTAAACCTGTAGCAGCTGCTCAACCTGTTGTTGTTGAAGAAGAGAAGAAAGTTCAAGATGAATTTATATCAGATTTAGAACTTGCATTACGGGAGCTAGAGCAATTTTAGCTAACTATTTGAGGAATGTTCAATGGATATGAACTCACCATCTGGAGGGACAGAACGTATAGGAAAGTCAAACTCCTCAAAGGATGCAAGAGGTGATTTAATTCTAACAGGTATTAGATCTCTTGATCAAAAATTGGGGATGGAGATGTCCTCAAGAAAAGGATTACCTCAAGGATCTCTTATACTGGTAAGTTACCCTTCAGAAACAGTGATACCAACTTTATTTATACAAAGAATTCTTCTGAATTGGGCTCAAAAATCTAACAATGTGATATTCTATGTTCATAGTAGTCGTCCGTATTCTCATATTTTGAATTCATTCAACGCTTATGAGTGGGATGTGAAACCTTTCGAAGGTAAAAACTGGTATTTTGAGAATATGTTTGATCTTTCCAGCTCTTCAATGGCTTCTTCTCTTAAACTAGGAAAGATTGAAGTAAAAAGAAAAACATATGTTAAGAAAATTATTGATAGAATGATTCATGTAAAAGAAAATCAGAATAAACAATGTTTTAGTGTTTTTGATGATTTATTGTGGATGAAAGAAGATAGATTGGATGACGATTCAAATGCTCTAATCACATTTCTAAAGGGAACAATAATGTCTTTAACTAAGATAGGTGGTGTGCATTTCTTTCTATTACCTCAAGATGTGCTAAATTCTGTAGCTGAAAGAATAATCATGAATGCTGCTCAGGGGATATTTTATTTTTCAAGAAGCACTGTCGGAAGCAGAATAAAAGATACTTTTGCAATTACAAAACTAATGGGAGTAGCCTATGTAAGTGAAAACTTCGATCTTACCCCCTCTGAAGCCGAAGGTTTCAAGATTGAATCAACAGCAAAAATATAGATGATTTCGATGGAAAACTATGATGAGGAAAAATCTGAGGATGATGATGAATTTCAAGAAATCGCTACAGAAATATCAAAACTTTCTGAAGAAGTTGAAGAATTAAAGGAAAATCTCAAATCACCAAGAAAAAAAGAAGCTAAAGCTGAAAAGGCCAAGAGAAAAAATCAAACTTCAACTCTAGAACTAGATCCCGCAATACAGTATGTTAGTGAGCTTCTGGAAAACTCTTCAGATGTAGTAATAGCTGAGATGAAATCAGAATTCTTCCGATTGTTTAATTTCTTATCAAGCATGTTCTCAGTATCTCCTTATCAACAAGATAGAAGGATGATTCAAAGAAAATCTAACGGTGCTACTGAAAGTGGCGAGAATATGGACACGGGTGTTTTAGAGGAATTTCAAAGAGAAAAAGATATGCTCAATCTACTTCTAGAAGAAAGAGAATCGTTAATTTATGAGTTATCAGATCAAGTTGTTGCGATTGAGGCAGAAAAAAAGAACTTAGAAGATGAGATGGAGAAAATCAAAGAAGACATGGATAAATGGATGAAGCAAAAAAATATTCTAGAAAGAATAGTATCCACAGATCCAAGATTTAACATCATAAATCTTCTTAGAAGAATGGGAGTAATAGCTCCAATTCAGCTGTCTTTTGTACTTGGGGTTTCTCTTTCACAAACAAAGAAATATATTTCAGAGCTAGAACAGATGAAAATTCTAAATATAAATGAAGATGGAACAGTTTCTCTTCATCCTGAATTTGATGAGGATACAATGAATATACAAACCAATAATCAGTAACAAACAAAAGAAAAGGAAAGGAAATCCCTTATTGTTGAGCGTATAATTTTTCGTAAAATAAAACAATATTCTTTAACAGGGTCTTAAATGCTTCATCAACATTTTCACCAGTTTTGGCAGAAGTTTCGATATAAGGAACAGTAAAACCTGACCAAGCTGAAAGACTGCGTGCATATTCTTCAGATTGTTCTCGCATGATTGGATCCTTAGCTGTAGCTCGAAGATCGCTTTTGTTGCCTATGAGAACTATTGGTACAACTCTATTACTATTGTTCTTTAGAAGTTCTGCTATCCAAGAGGGAATGTTCTCAAAACTTGAACGACGAGAAATATCAAAAACTAACAAACATCCAGATGTTCCGCGATAATAAACCTCTCTGACTGCTGAGAATCGCTGTTGTCCTGCGAGATCCCAAATCTGTGCAACAAAATCTTGGTCATCTATCCTTAATCGTTTAACAGCGAAGTCGGCACCTATAGTCATGGAATATCCGTCTTTAAAGCCCTCACCTAGATAGGTTTTTCGAAGACTTGTCTTTCCAACAGCACCATCACCAAGCAAGGTAATTTTGAAGATTTTCCGTTGTCCTGCGCCCATTCAATGTTCCCCTTTATACAATTAATTTATAGTCTTGGATACTATTTAAACTATTTGATATTTCTTTGTGTATATGTTTCTTGGATATATCTAACACTATTTACAGCAATTTGTGGCTTAGTCAAGAAAAAGAAAAAAGAGAGTTATCTTTAATATTTAAGTAGTGAAAATACATCATTCCATGAATCTACGAATGAGAACCATATGAGATGATTAATGCTATTTTTCTTTTCTTTTTTTAAAGTGTTGATTATTTTAAGAGTTATATTGTCGATTGTTAGTTTCTGTCTTTTAAAAACATATAAATTACATACCTCTTCTTCTTCTTTGATGAGCACTTCATTAAAGAAAAGAACTGTACTACTTTTAGAAAAACTAGAGGAACACTATCCTATGTTTAAGGGTGGGTTAACTAATTATACTTCTCCTTATCAGCTATTAGTTGCTACTATTCTAAGTGCACAGAGTACAGATAAACAAGTTAATTCTGTTACTAATGAATTATTTTCCTCTTTTCCAGACCCCCAAGCTTTTGCAAGTGCTTCTATTATGGAAATTGAAGAAGCCATTTCTAAAGTTGGATTATATAAAAACAAAGCAAGATTCATTCATGAAATGTCAAAAGAATTGATCAACAAACATGATTCAAAAATTCCAACTTCCTTGCAGGAATTAACCAAATTAACTGGTGTAGGACGGAAAACTGCTAATGTTCTTCTAAATGATTGGTTTGAAATTCATGAGGGGATTGCAGTTGATACCCACGTAAAACGTATATCCTTTAGATTGGATTTGACAAATAATACTTATCCTATCAAAATAGAAAAGGATCTGATGGAAATAATTCCACAGGAGAAATGGGGGAAAATTACTCATCTACTTATCTCACATGGCAGAGCTATCTGCAAAGCACAAAAACCCCAATGTATCGAATGTTTTTTGCAATCTTATTGTCCTAAAAATGGTGTGGAAACCGATTGAGCGATAAAAACGAGGTTGCCCTTTGTATATTCTTTTTAAGCAAGATAAATTATTTTTTCACTGCAATAAAATTTATGTAGTAAACTAAATCTAATTATTATAGTTAAAAAAAGGCTGATAATATGTCAAGAATCGAGATACTACCCCCACTATTAACTCGTATAGGTTTTAATGAAATAGATATAAAGGTGTATTCTGCTACACTTGGGTTAGGAAAAGTAACCATAGGTGAATTACTAGTAGTAACAGGTTTAGATCCCCTTACGCTCATTCAATCAGTTAAGAATTTGGAAGAATTGGGTTTCTTGAAGAAAACACCAGGAAAAACTCCCCAGTACTTTGCTATGCTCCCTTTTCTTAAAGAATATATAATTATAGAAAAAGACGCCTTATACTCCTTAGATGGAGTAATAAATGCATTAAAGGGTGCAAAGGAAGAGTATAGAGAAAAGAAAACCAAATTCGGGGGAACTTTAGAATTAACTGGTGAAGGTTCTGTTTTTGACATCCACGTAGTTAGTGGTTTAATTAAACAAGTAGTCGAAGCGCTATTTCAACAATATATTGAACATAGCGAACAAACTGAAAACTCAGCTTCTGCTTTCATAACTGAGACTGAAAAAGAAGTAACTGGGTATCTAATCAAAGTGATGGATCAACCCTTCCTGTTTTCTACACAGTTGGAAACTTTTGTGCAAGAGCTTAATGCTTTTGTAAAACAGTTCCATCATACAGCAAAACATAATAGTGATGTTTTAGCCCAAACGACTGAAGAACAAATACAAAGTTCTTTTGAAAATCTAAAACAGATTATTAACAATGGTTTAGATTCGCATACAGAGAATCATAAGGAATTTCTAGAAAAACTAGCTCCAGATTTAGATAATGCACTCAAAGACCTTGTTAATAATGTGACTGAAATTCAAGAATCCTTTCTCGAGAATTATAATAGAATTTGGCAAGAATCTTATAGTGCATGGAACTTAGAGTCGAAAAAAGTCGTCGACGAACTCTCTACTGAAATAAACAACACTTTCTCTGACCAAATTAAACAGACTCAAGAACTTAGAAGAAGTGTTGAACAAATCGACAGACAGACAAACTTTTTGTCTTCAAAAATTGCCGAAGCATTAAATGGTCTAGAAGGTTCAACTATGATGAAACTGGGTAAAGGAAAAAAGCAAGTTGAGGCTCCTCTTCAAGATGCAAGAGACACTGTACGAAACTTAGCTAATGATTTGAATGAGAGTGGATTGCAATTGATAGATCAACATGTTTTATCCTTAAATGAAGTTAGGGAAACGTTGCGTTCCAAATTGGACCATTTTCAGATAGCAGGAGAAACAACCATTCGAACAAAGAAGAATGAATTAACTGATACAACTATAGAAAAGATAGATTTGCTACCCAAAAATCTCTTGGAAACGCTTCAAAATCAAACAGAAATGTTTGCAACCTCTTCCTATGATTCTTGTTCAGAGGTGACAGAAAAATTAAAACAAAACACTGTGGATCAGCTAACTACTACTAAAGATCAAGTTCTAAAAGATTTTCAGTCTCATGATAACGAAAAAACTCAGATTATTAATAAAATTCAAAATGATACTATTAAAGAATTAAGCAAATCAAAACAAGATTCAGAGAAAATGGCACTTGAATTAAAAGAAAAATTACAAGATTCTTTAAATAATTTTCAGCAGAAATCAGAAGAAAAACGAAATCAATTAGCTATGCAGCTAACTGAACTAAAACAGCATCTTAAGGATTATAAGGATGAACAAAAGGAACAAATTATAGAACAGATTTCAGAAGGCGAAGAAATCCAAATCAACACTCTAGTATCTCAAGTTGCGGCTGTAATAAAAGATGTTGATGAAATATTAGATTCTCAAATGAATTCTCTTTTGGAAAAAGCAATGACTTTCTATCAAGTTGTAAATACAAGAGAAGATGAATTAAGGCAAGTTGATGGTGCTGCATCATCATATTCATTTGATGGACAACATGATACATCTATTATTGTAGGAGAAGAAGCTATCAAAGCCAGTATTACAGACATTGCAATGAGGTCTAATTATGAACTCCTCCTTGTTACACCAGAAGTTGATGAAGAACTTATTAAAGAAATGATGCAATACACAAAAGCTCAGCGAGTAACATTAGTTTCATATTTTGACAAAAGACATCAGTCTATCCTTAGACCGCTTTCAGAAAGGTTTACAGGATTGAAACTGAAACACTATGATAAGAAAGATGTCTACTGTGGAATTTTGGATGGCGATAACGAAGCTGTATTCGCTTTCTTAACTGCAGATTCAATACCTATAGCTGTGAGAACTTCAAATGAGTTACTTCTAGGTCTCTTTAAATCAGCAATTAATCGGGATGTCTTATTCCATTCGAGCGATGTAGAGGTATAAAGTCCTCTTCTACCATTTTTTAAAATAAATATGATTAAAGCAATTAGATGAATTATTCCTGCTTTAATCAACATAAAATTTACATGATCTCATGTCAAGTAAGTGAGGGAGTTTTTGAATTAAACCAGCTCTGACTAACAGCTTTAGTCCATGACGAACAGTTCTTGGAGCTAAACTGCATAAATCAACTATTTCACAACTAGTAATAGGCCCTTTGCCAATAACTATCTTATAAATTGTAACAGCGCTAGGAGGTAAACCTGTTAGAAGATTTTGACTTAAATTTGGATTTTCAAGAGCTACAGCCACATTAACCATTTCCTTGCTTGGTTAATCAACACTCGACAAGTTTCCTTTTTAAAGTTATTTAAAATGAATTCGGCAAAATTCAACCGAGTTGTTGAGTTAAAAGCCATTTTCACATTTGTTTAACTCCACAAAGAAAAACTACAAAAAAACAAAAGGCATAAACTACAAGTTTAAAAAATTGCATAAATGCTTTTAAAATCAAAAATCTTTCATTTTAAACCGTTTAAGTTTTTTTTCATTTTTTAGCCAATGTTTTTCATAGAACAAAGTAAATTTTGGGCACATATTATTCTTTCACACATAAAATTAGTTCATTTTCTATCGATACTTGTAAATTTCAGTCTTTTGGGAGTTTTCCATAAATAAGTAACACAATAATGATAGTTAGCTTTCAAAATGTGAATTTTACGTATGTTTATTTTTTTGCCACAATTAGGAATTGAGATATAAAAAAACTTGAGGGGAGGAATTGAATTTGTGATATAAATTAAGAAAAGAACAGTTGATCCTTCAACTAAGTTAGATGTTCATTTCTAAATTTTGTAGCTAAATTGTGTGCTTTATGTAGTGGTGTTGGTAATTTGAAACGACTTCTGAAAAGATTCTGAATAGAAGTAAATGAGGATTTTACTGAAACCAAATTTCCTGGAGATACGAAAACAGGATTCCAATTTGTATTGGGTTGATATCTATATCCTACAAATTTCTCATTTAAAAAAACTTGTTTTAAATTCTCAACTTCAGATGATCTATATTCAAAGAATTTCAAGGGTTTCTTTGCAACACCGATTGAAGGGATGTTAGCTAATACTCCAAAAACTGTAGCTGAACCTGCGTTTTTTGGATGTGCAATACCATGACCATCAATTAATACTAAATCAGGTTTGATTGAAATCTTTGATAATAAGGAGATGAAGGAAGGAACTTCACGTAGAAATAAGAAGGTTGGGATGTATGGAAACTGAATTTTGCTTACAATAACTTCTTCCTCTAGGATTTCTTCAGTTGCATTGTCGATAATAATACCAGCCGTAAAAGCTTTGTCTTGTTTATAAGATACATCAAAAGCTCCTATCGTTGTAATTTCAGAAAACATATCTTCTAAAATAACTTTATTTGCTATTTTCTTTTGAAAATCTTTAGCTTCTTGAATAGTTTGAGGAAAATATGAGTTCATCTCATTTGCAGTCCATAATCTCTAGATATTTCTT
The DNA here is from genome assembly GCA_030607575.1 of Candidatus Heimdallarchaeota archaeon. Lineage (GTDB taxonomy): Archaea > Asgardarchaeota > Heimdallarchaeia > Heimdallarchaeales > Heimdallarchaeaceae > UBA460. Next base: position 30,406 of record JAUWJS010000005.1, read on the forward strand.
ATAAGAGGAAATAAGTGTTTTCTTTTCTAAAGTATGTGTAATGTGTTCCCAAGGAAGAGATTCATCTACATTGTACTTCCATTCAGCTTCTTTCTCAAGAGTACTGTCAATTTCTCTTAAAGCTATTTTCCAGCTACCTACTGTATTTCTTCCTTTTGCAATTTGATAAATGACAGGATAATACTCGTGATTTTGTAAGGACAAAACCCTTTGAATTATTGCCCATTCAGGCGCATAAAGAGATAAATCAATATTTTTGATTTGGTATAAATTGCTTTTGTACCACTTCTGTTCTTCTTTGGATTCCTTAACGCCTATCATGGAGGTATACTGAAAAGGAGTGTGTGCCTTTGTAATGAATTGATTCATAGAAATACCTATTCGACCTGTAGGGAAATATCTTTCTCTAATTGTACTCACAAAATCCTTTGTTGCAGCTTTTATTTCTTCTCCTTCACAAGGAAACCCATAAATCATGTATAATTTTAATTTCCTAAAACCTGCATCCCAAGCTAGTTTAAGAGCTGAAAAAATGGTTTCGTCGTTCATTCTTTTATTTAAAGCTAATCTAAGTTTTTCATCCCCTGTTTCAGGAGCAAGAGATATAGTTCGTTGTTTTCCTTTTTTGAGTGCTTTCAGTAATTTTTCAGTGAGATAATCTGCTCTAAATGATGAGCACGATACTTCATACCCCTTAGCTACAATATAGTCTATTAGATCATCAAGAATGCCAGATTGAGCAATCGCACTTCCGTAAAGTACAATTTTATCAAAATCGTTAACTTCATCAGCTTGGTCAATTATATCAATAAGACTGTCCAAACTTCTAGATGTTCTAGGAAATCTACAATGACCCACAAAACAGAATTTACATCTTTCAGAACATCCTCTATCTGTTTCTAGATAGTATGCTTTACCAAAAATTGGTTCATTCTTAGTACCCTTAACACCCTCAGGTATAATCTGTTTAATTGGGTAAAACGAATTAGAAATATCTTTCAGCTTAACACTTCTTACATTGTCTCCTATCCATTCCCCTTTTTCTGAAAAATGATGAGCATAAGCTATGATTCCTGGAACCGAAGCTAACGCTTCTATTCTTTCTTTTTTATTACTATTCATTAAAGACGATATGAATACCTCACTAACTGGTTCTATATCTCCTAAGAAAAAAATATCTCCAACAAATAAGACTGGAAAAGGATTTGCTGTGACTGATGGTCCCCCAAGAATAATGAGTGGGTCTTCTTCTTTTCTTTGCCTAACATCTGGATTTATTCCCCCTCTTATCAACAGCTCAATTGCTTGGATATAATCCTGCTCAAATTGACACGAGATCGCTAGAATATCAAAATCCTCTAGTTTCTTTTGGCTTTCCAGAGAATAAGGGGCTATTTTATAATCAAGGGGTTTGAAAATTCGTTCACAGATTATCTCATCTCTTTCGTTAAATAGGAAATATAGTAACTGAACACCCAAACTTGTCATAGCTACTCGATAAGTGTTTGGATAAATTAAACCGATTTTGACTTTCTCACGGGTCCAATTTTTCTTTATTGCATTCAGTTCTTTAATCTGCATCTTTTCTTTTCCTTTTTACAGTATAGTTTTGAGTACCAAAATAAATTGAATCTTGAGGAACATCCTCCTTTACTATTGTTCCCGCACCAATCCATGAGTTACTCCCAATTTTTACTCCAGGCATTAGCAAAGCTCCAATACCTGTTTCCACTCTCTCACCAATTATTACACCTAATTTCCTCCTTCCGCTATCCTCTTTCTTTCCTTTAACAGTTACAGGAATGGATTTTTTATCTATGCGTAAATTTGCTGTAAGAGTTCCTGCTCCTAAATTGCAATTATCTTCAATGATTGAATCGCCTATGTAGGAAAGATGAGCAGCGTGTGTATTATCGCCTATTACTGAATTTTTAACCTCACAACCATTTCCAATTCTGGATTTCTTACCAAAGAAAGAGGATTTTCGAATGTAACAGTTTGGTCCAATGTCTGCGTTTTCATCAAAGAAAGCTGGACCTTCGATATAAGTCCCACTTCTTAGAATAGCTCCTTTTTTGAGAATGATATTACCTTTGATTTGCACGTTTTCCTCGATAGTCCCTTCACGTAAATCATGGATTTTTGATAAAAGAGATTCATTTGCTTTTAACAGAGACCAAGGACGACCTAAGTCAAACCAATAATCATCCTCATTGAGTTTAACTAAACTAGATGGAAACTTATTATTCGAAAGTAAGAAGTTTACAGCATCTGGAATCTCGTATTCTCCTCTAGAAGAAATTTCATTGTTTTTGTGTTGATTTTCAAGTATCTCGAATATATCTTTGTTTAAAGAATACAAACCAATGTTTGCATATCCTTCAGGAACATCCTCTTTTGTTGGTTTTTCAATAATTTTGATAGGCTTTTCTTTTTCATCTACTATTATGATTCCGAAATTCTCTGTTTCTTTGGTATGCTTCCCACCTAATGAGACAAAACCATTCCTTGCAGCATTTACTGTCTGTTCCAGAAGGGATTCAGAATATATACAATCACCATTAACACCAATGAAAAAATCCTCTTTAATTTCATTTTTAGCTAAAAGAAATGCGTTTCCTGTTCCCTTTATCTCTTCTTGATGAAGAAAAGTAAATTCTATAGTCGGAAATTCCTTTGCTAAATAATCCTTGATTTTTTCTTCCATAAAGTGGGTGACAATTACAAATGAATTGATTCCAAATTTAAGAAACCCATTAATTGATCTCTTTAAGATTGGTTCTCCTAAAACCTTAAGCAATGGTTTTGGATTTGAATCGGTTAAAGGTTTTAATCTAATACCTTCACCCGCTGCTAATATAACAACCTTCATCCTTTATTGTCACCTTTAATGAAGTGGTTAAACTTCGAAAACTTCTCCTTCTGCTTCTTCAGGAGTTGCTGCTCTTGGAGCTCGTAAATTGTTAATACTTTGAATAAGATCAAAAGCTTTAGGATTAGAAAAAATTTCTTTAAACGCTTCCCATTGTTCAAGTGATGTAACAAATAATCCTTTACGCTTGAGTTGAGTTCCATCTTCTTTGACAGGAATAATTTCTAAACCAAAGTTAGTATCATCACCTTTTGTAGGCAGTTTAACTATAGTTACTCCAGAGACACTTGTCTTCTTTTTATCCCAGTCTTTCATTTCTTTACTAAATTCTTTTAGTCTATCTGTTAGATCTGTTGTCATAATATTCACTGAGGGTAAACAGATAATTTAATTTTTAAATCCTCCTCTCTTTGAGGTTTGGAAAGCTACATACGGATGAATCAGTTTAAAAATTCCTTTGAAAGAAGAAAATTAAGATGAATTACGCAATTGTTAGTGGTAAGATTTATACCGTAAATAAAGATGAAAAAATCATAGAAAAAGGTACTATTTTAATCAAAGATGGTAAAATAGAGAGCATTTTAGAAGGAGATACTTCTATACCTGAAGGCTATGAAATAATTGATGCAGAAGGAAAACATGTTTTCCCAGGATTCATAGATACTCATACTCATCAAGGTTTGTTTGATGGTAGTATTGGTTGGGCAGGATTTGATGGTAATGAAATGACAGACCCAAACACAGCCCATGTTAGAGCACTAGACGCAATTAATCCTGAAGATCCTGGTTTAGAAGAAGCCAGAATTGGTGGAGTTACAACAATTCAAACAGGACCTGGAAGTGGTAATGTTATTGGTGGAACTGATACGATAATCAAAACATACTGTAAGAGTAAGATAGTAGATGATATGATAGTTAAAACACCATCTTCTATGAAAGCAGCTCTAGGAGAGAATCCAAAAAGAGTTTATGGAACAGATAAGAAACTACCTTCAACAAGGATGGGGACAGCTGCTGTGTTCAGGAAAGCCTTTGTAGATGCTCAGAACTACGGAAAGAAATGGGAAGAGTACAAACTAAAGAAAAAGCAATCAGAAGAAAAAGAGGAATTAGATAAGATACCTTCAGAACCAGATAGAGATTTAAACAATGAAATGCTCCTAAAGGTTTTAAAAAAGGAAATACCCTTGAATTTTCACTGTCATACCAGCCACGATATAATCTCGGCCATCCGTTTAACTGAGGAATTTGATATTGATCTTATGCTTGTTCATGCAACAGAAGGTCATAAAATTGCTGACTACATTGCTAAAAAGGGAATTCCTGTTTCTGTAGGACCTTCTCTTGTTGGTTTTGAAAAAGTTGAACTTCGTAATATTAGCTTTGAAACTCCAGCTAAATTGTGGAAAGCTGGTGTCAAAATCTCAATCCAAAGTGATTCCTTTACTCGCCTTAAGCACTTCCAAGTACTCCCATGCATGGCAGTTAAGGAAGGATTACCAATAAATGAAGCGCTTAAAGCTGTTACAATTAATGCTGCTGAAATGATAGGTGTAGGTGACCGTTTAGGTAGTCTTGATATTGGTAAAGATGCTGATATCGTTGTTTGGACTGATCACCCAATTGAAGACTTCTACGCTGAAAATAAACTCGTATTAATAGATGGAGAAATCGTTTATAAGAAAGAATAATCTCCTTCTCTCTTTTTTTCAAACTCTATCATAATAACCTGGTTTTCGATGTTCACCAAAAAACTCTAAACCTTTTTCTTTTAATTGCTTTTTTAACTCCTTTGCATGGCTTTCTGAAATATCGCCTTTCTTAACCATGTATTCTATAATTTCTAAAGCTTCTTCTTCAGTGGAACAACGACATATAAAATCTAGTACACCAGGTGTGTGGCTTTTGAATTTTCTTACTTTTTTGGATCCAGCAGGTGTTCTTATTTCCTCTTCTTGAATTTTGTCCTCTCCTTCCATTATCTCTCTATATAGAACTGGAAAGTGACTTTGGAAATCTTCTTTATCGTCTCCATCATCTCTGGATCCTTTTCTTTCAGACATAATTCACTGAACTTTGGTACCCTAAAAAAGATTGAGATTATGTATTATATTGCCGGTTCATTCAAAAAATGCTTCTTATACAAAAAGTCTTTATTTTTAGAAGTAACTGAAATAATAATGTTAGTTGGAATAGTTGGTAAACCTAGTTGTGGAAAAAGTACATTTCTTAATGCCCTTACAATGGTTAATGCGAAAGTAGGGGATTATCCATTTACAACTGTAGATCCAAATAGAGCAATAGCTTATGTAAGAAGTCCTTGTGTCTGTAAAGATTTGGGTGTTGAAGATAATCCAAAAAACTCTCTATGTAAAGGTGGAATTAGATATCTCCCCGTTCAGTTTTTAGATGTAGCAGGGCTAGTTCCTGGAGCTTCTGAAGGAAAGGGTTTAGGTAACAAGTTTTTAGATGAATTAAGACAAGCTGATGTCCTTCTTCATGTAGTTGATACAAGTGGCTCTTTGGATGCTGAAGGAAATCAAGTGGACAAAGGATCTTGGAACCCATTAGATGATGTAAAATTCTTGGAGGAGGAAATTGATGCTTGGATAAAAGCTATTGTTAATAGAGATTATGTGACAATGAAAAAGAAGGCTTCCGCTGAGAAAATAAACTTTTCATTTTTATTACATGAAAAACTAACGGGGCTAGCTATAAAGAAACATACGATTGAAGCGGCTATTAGAGAAGTTGGCTTAATTGACGATGATGCTAATACTTGGGATAGCAAACTAGATGACCTAATTACGACTATAAGGAGAAAATCCAAACCAATTGTAATTGTTGCAAACAAAATTGATCAACCTACATCCAGTAAAAATTTCCTTAAGATGAAGGAAGAACTAGATGTGGATATTTTTCCAGCTTCAGCACTTGCAGAGGTTTTTCTGCGAACTGAGCAGGAAAATGCAACCATTTCTTATTCTCCTGGTGATCCTGGTTTTAAAATCCTGAATCAAGAAAAACTGGGAGAGAAAAAGGTACAGCTTCTTGAAAGAATTAATACTGATTTGCTTCAGAAATATGGTTCTTCTGGGATACAAGAGATACTGTCTCACGTTGTTTTCAACTTGTTTAACATGATTGTGGTTTTTCCTGTTGAAGATATTTCCAAATTTACCGATAAATCAGGAAACATACTTCCTGATGCTTATCTTGTCCCTCAAGGTACAACTGCTAAAGAGTTTGCTGGAAAAGTACATACGGACTTTGCAAAGAACTTCATTCATGGCACGTTAGCACCATCTGGTAGGCGAGTAGGAGCTGATTACGAGTTACAAAATAATGACATAATAAAGATTGTATCAGCAGTAAAATAGAGTTAAATTAAAAATAAAAAGAAGTGGATGAATAAATCTTCTAAGCTGTCACAGTAGTTTCAACGGCTTGTTGAGTTGATGCAGTGGTACCCGGTAGCAATAATACTTTGCTTTTTCTGATATCCACCATAACTATTGGGTATATTTTTCCAACGATTTTTTTCATCTCTCCAGCAATTGTTCCATTTATCATGTTTTGAGTGAATTCTACAAATATCTGGGCTCTAGCTGTTGTTTTTATTAAATCTTCAATTGCTTTTCTAACAACTTTTTGTGTGCTTGCTCCACATCTAATAGGTGTGATAACAATAGATGAAACTCTTAATCTTGCTTTATCTTTTGTAACAACATTTTGTATTGCTTCAACCTTAGAACGATTTCTTCGTATTTGAGATCTGATTTGTTCTTTAGCAATTTCATGGCCATCAAATTCTGTTGTGCAAATATTGCCTTCAACACTTGTAATTCGAAATCTGATCTTTAGATTTATATCGTAATAGATATCCTCAGCAACTCCAAGTCTAGCCATTTCAATCACTCTATCAATTAGTTTTTCAGGCTCACTTGCAGGAGTTTCTCCTAAGGATTTATCAACAATATAACTTGCAGCTTTTACTTCGTACCAAGATTTTTCTTTCCATTTGTCTACTACTTTTATTTTTCCTTTAGTTTTTCGTGTTGGTCTTTGAGATGATGACAATGGTTTAACCTCTACTCTGTTGTTTTTCTTCTTCTTTAATTGAGTTTTAAATATTATGTTTGAATATAAACTTTAAAACTAGAGAAAATAGGTCTATAGAATTAGCTTAATATCAGCTTTTCACGCTCTTGTAAACTGATTCAATAGTACTTATTGTGCTAATTATGTCATCCGCTGTATTTCTTAAAGTTGAAATCGGAGATGAGGATTTAAGCTTTAGAATTAATTTATTGTCATCAATTTCCATAATTATCTTTGTCTTGTCATCCACTTGCTTATTTTCAGGTTCCAAACTTTTAGCAATAATATTTGCCATTTCATTATTCTTGCATTCAATAACCATCGTAAAGTTAGATTCATGTGAAATCATTTATCGTCTTCCTTCTCTTTTGAATTAGTTTCTACTTTTGTGCCTTCATGATGTTTCTTAAGAGCTTTTTCAAACTCTTCAAGAACGACAGGATACACCTCATCAGAGAGTGCTAATCTGAAAAACTCATTTTTTCCTTTGAAGCATGATTCAGCAATAATCTTTTCTTTTACTAAATCCTTAAAGAAGTGATATATTCGGAATCCTTTTTGAATCTGAGTTGGTGAATCATGCATATACAAATAGTTCATGTTTGCCTCTTTTAGTTGAAGAAGAAGCGGTATTTCTATTGTTATGATATTACTCTCAACAAGGGCTTTTATTACAAGAGGGGCTGATTCTAAATCAAAAATATCTTGATTTTTTATAATCCTATAATACTCTTTGTTTTCAACAATTCTTGAGTCTAGAGTGATTTTTTCAATTATTTGTGCTGCTTTTCCGTGATAATTTTCCATTTTTCGCTTAAGCTCATCATATAAATTGGTTCTATCTCCTAAAATAACTGCAAGAGCTAAGCCATATTTCTTTATTTGACATGCTCCTTCTAACAGCCATAAATATTCTTCTGCATCTCTTGTTTGGCTTTTACTTGTTTCTGTAAGAATAATATAGTTGGTGCCGAACAACAATTCTACCCTGAATTGGGGGTTTCTTTCTACCAGAAGAATAGTCAATTTTTCAAGCAATATCTGAGTTTCATCTTTTGCAAGCGATGAAAATGTTCTCCAATTACCATCTTTTTTCATTGGAATCTTCAGTTTAGACACAAAGGATGTACATTCTTCCTCATTTCCAGTTAACCCTGGAAAATATGGATTGATTGAATATTTCAAAGCTAAATGGATGGGAAGACTCTCTCTACCTGATATTCTTGTTCCCTTTGATTCTTCAAGTATCTCTTCTTCCTTCCCTTCATCTAGAATAAATCTGTTTATGCCAATCAACTCTTGGCTCTTTGAGTCAACTTGCTTGTTTGCTAAACCACCTACTACAGCTAATCCTGAGAATTTTGGATAATCTTCTGTAAAACCTTTTGCAATGAAGTATGCTAATCCTGCATTTGATAAGGCCATAATTGGAATTTCTAATTCCTTTAATGAAAGTGTTAAGATAGTATCCCAAGGTAGCTTTAACCTCTTATCAATTGTGAATTTATTGTCTATTATAATAATATTCTTTGCTTCATCTTTGAGAAGTTTACTAGGTAATTCTTTTACCTGAAAACCAATAAATATGTATGTTAAATAGTTGATTTTCTTAATTCGTTCATCCAAATCTGAGTTGTTATCAATAAAGATTATGTGACATCCCAAACCTATTTCTCTTAAACAGGAGACCAGAATACCAGATGCACACAAATTGTCAGGGTTAACCTTGCATATTATTACAAGATTTTCTTCCAAACCTTTAAGCAACTCAGAAATTTTGCCTGCCTCATCCTTCAGGTCTTGAATTTTTTCATAGGGAACTTCTATAGATGACATTAGTTACCAATATCCTACAAAATAAAATAAAGATAAAAAGATAAAAGAATATCGTATCTTAGAGTAAAAGACCAGCTGTTTTTGGATCATATTTCCATTTTGTTGGAAAAATACCCTGCTTCTTATAGAATTTAACTAACCTTCGAATCTTTGATTCAATTAATTGTAATCCCCTTTTACTGTGAAGATCCTTCTTATTTTCTTCTAAATGTTTTCTTAGATGAGAAGCTTTTCTAACAAGATTAACTAAATCTTCAGGATATTTTGACTTTAAATTCAATTCTTCTACAATTTTGCTCATTTTTGTGCCAAAAACTTCCTTTACATTGGGAATTCCATATTGGTCCCGAAGGATTATTCCAATCATTGCCGAAGATTGACCTTGTCTTCTAAGTTCTTCAACTTTCTTAATTACAAAATCCTTATCGTGAGGCATCCATTCTGGGGGTTGATTCCTATAAGGTCGAGTTGAACTCGCTTGTCCTCTTCTTCTTGCGTGCATTCTTGCCATTAATTTCACCGGTTCATTGCTTTGCGAAGGTGGTTAAGGAGGTGAATAATATTCGAAGTGACTTTTGGCGGTGAGAATATAAATTCTTGGTTGCTAGTGTCATTTCAGCAAAAGTTTGTTCATTGTTTTCTGGTTGAAAAATTGGATCAAATCCAAACCCTTTATCGCCGATAGTAGAGAGAATTATTGAACCCTTTGTTATTCCTGTAAAGGTCTCTATAGACTTTCCATTGTAAAATGCTATCACTGATTTAAAATATGCTCTTCTATTTTCTTTACCGTCCATTAACTTTAGTATTCCTTCATTACTTATAGTTTTGAACGCATATGCGGAATATGGCCCAGGAAAACCATTCAGAGCCTCTATGAACAACCCCGCGTCTTCAAGAAAGAAATTAAGTGTTTCAAGTTCAGGTTTCTCTTGAATTACTCTAGAACAGCTTTTTCGTGCAATAATTTCAAGGGAATCTTCTTGAGGTTCTTCGTATTCCTGATTATACCATTTAACTAACAAGTTGTACTCTTTAGCAATACTCGAAGCTTCTTCGTATTTTGAAGAATTGTGAGTTACAAAATGAATTTCCATTAATATAGCTTTTCTAGGTTTTTATTACTTTTTCTATGAAAGAGTTTAAATGCAAAAACTATTGATTTATATATGGTAGAAGGATAGAAAGTTATCTAAAAACTATAACCTGGTGAAACTATATGGAAGAATTAACCCATTCAACAATTTACAATTCTGCGGAGGATGTAACGATTGAAAAGGAAATTTTAGGTACTCTCTCAGAAGTCTCAGAGACAAATAACATTCTAAGCATTTATTCTATGAATGCCCGTGCAATTTACTTCTTTCCAGTAGCTTCTGATGTCTTTAGACTGAGTATTCAAATCTTTCCGCTGACTCCTGAAATTGTTGCAAAAATTATGAATAACATTTCAAAAATATCTACAAAGGTAGTTTATAGTACCGGGTTATGTCTAGTTGAAAACAGGTGTTTCTGGGAAGGCTTTTTGCAAGAAAAGGACTTAACTGTAGATGTAGATGAAATAGAAACTAGTTTAAGTTCAATTGCTGAAGTAACTAGTATCACAATTGAAAAAGTGATTAAAACAGGTTAGTTTAAACTAACCTTCAGATTAAGCACTCGAATAAATTCTTTGTATCTATTTCTCAATGTCACTTCAGTAATTTGACATGTCTTAGCAATTTCATTCTGAGGACACTTTGTTTTATTTTGCAATGCAGCTATATATAATGCAGCTGCAGCAAGAGAATTAGGATTTTTTCCAGCTGTAATTTTAGCAGCTTTCGCTTTAATGAGAATTATTTGAGCATCATTAAGTATTTTAGTTGAGAAATTAAGAACTGATGCGGACTTAGCGATACTACTTTCAGGACTTGCTAGAGGCATTTTCAAGTCTAAATGCTTTAAAAGAAGTCGGAAGTTCTTTGCTAGCTTTTTCTTACTTAATCTAGTTTTATCTGCAACATCTTCCAATGTCTCAGGTTGTTTATGTAGTCTGCAAGAAAGATATAGTGCTGCTGATACAAGAGCTTCAGTAGATCTCCCTCTAACTAAACCAGTTTTCAGAATCTTTCTATAAATCATTGCTGCTGTTTCTCGGACCTTAACTGTTAGATTTAGTTGACTGCTTATTCGTTTAATTTCGTTCAAGGCTCTAAGCAGATTTCTTTCAGTTCCATATTGCAAAACTGCCCTACGTTGTAGAGTACGTAATCTAAACATCTGGCTAGCTTTTTCAGGAGATATTGAATTTCCAAAAATATCTTTGTTTGAATAATCTATCAGTGTTCCATAATGATCATAAGTAAGAAGATTTTTTGGAGTTCCTGTTCTAGCTCTTTTGACATGTTGTTCTTTGGAATAAGCTCTCCATTCTGCAGTTTGATCAATATAAGAATCTTCTACTACTAAACCACAGCTACCACAGCTCACCTCGCCTCTAGTGGCATCGAATGTAAGTTTCAATGAGTTGCAGTCAGGACACCTTGGAAGCGAAGCTTCGGTACTAGTTGTAATGTTAATAGATTTCGGAGCCATAATAACACCCTAGGGCAGTCTGGATATATCTTAACTATTGAGTATTTAAATTTGGCTGAACTTTCCTACTCATTTTTTGGTAACTCAAAGTAGCAAAAAATGTGAGAAATTCGAATGAAAATTCCTTTCAATAGAACATAAATAAATAAGTTAATGATGAAAACTGTTAAAAACATCACATTTGGCTAATAATTTAGTAATAAGATACAACAGTCCCTTAATCATGGAGTGCAAAAAATGTCACAAAAAGCAGGACAACTTGAGTTTAAATTAAATATAGGAGATCAAAAAGGTAAATGCCACACCAAAATCGTTAGAGATGCTCAGGCACATTCCCTAATTGGCTTAAAGCTTGGAGCTAAAGTTGAAGGGAATTTAATTGGTTTGCCTTCTTGGGAATTTACAATCACTGGTGGGAGCGATAGAGATGGATTTCCCCACAGAGCAAGTATTGATGGTGCTGGTAGAAGAAAATACCTATTAAAGGGCGGTGTCGGATATAAAGTTCCACGCAAAGGTAAGCGTGTAAGAAAAGCAGTCCGTGGGAATACTATTTCTGAAGCATCATATCAAATTAACATGAAAGTTTTAAAAGCTGGTTCTAAGGCTTTAGAAGAATTAATCTCTGAAGTTAGTTCTAGTTAATAAAATGAAGGGAAAATTTATCCCTTAACTACTTCTTTTTCTCTTCTTCATCAGGAGATTCTGTGAAGAAAATATATACAATTGAGAGAATGATTGTCAAAATGAGCATTCCAAAAATGGTCCATTGCATTGCTGTGGTGTAATTGGTTTCTTGAGCTAACCCTGGTTTAATTGAAGTAATTATCCAAGTAATCAATATGGCAATTACAGAAGAACTAACGAATGAACCCCAAGACGGTAAACTAGCTCTGATTTCCTTAAGAGTTGCTAGAGCTAACATTAGGAAGAAGTAGAAAATTGAAACAAGAATACCAACTATAATAGTCAAACCAACGTTGTATGTGTCTGTTGGATCTTCTAAATATAACCCCTTTAACCAGCTTGGAGCGCTATTTAGATTCCAACCTGAGAAAATAAAAGCTAATATTACAACTGCTAATGTAATTATTGAACCAATGAGAAGTGTTCTGTTTTTTTCATCTTTCCAAATTCTTTCATACAAACCCATTTGAATTTGACTCCTATTCTGTTTTCTCCATTTTAGCAGGTTGTGTATAATGAAGCTTTATGACGAGGTTTCATAACCCAAGCAGTTTATTAACTTTTGGCTTTCTGATTTTATTGCTACATAAAATCTTTTTTATGAGATAAATATTAGAGTATTTTTTCCCTTATAAATTCTATCTATTGAAGCATAGTTAGTAAGTTTATGAGCTGTGAGAACTAACTTCTAAGAAGGAAGATTTTTGAAGAAAGTAAGAAACTAAAGCTTAGTTGAAAGTGAAAATAAACATGTCAAACAGAGAGAATTATGTCAATAAAGTTCAGCTTTCTTTTGAAAGCAATGTGTCCTTGATTGACGGTTCTACAATACTAGATTTTATCGAAATTGCTAACATAATCAATATACCCATTATGGCGGTTGATAATCTAACAATAGATGAAAGAAACAAATTGATTGATGATGCTAGCATTTCAAGGTTTTCTTTAGTCTCTCCAGCTCATATGTATAATTTGCACTGTAATACAAGTTACAATTTAGAACAAGCTATAACTGTTCTTCGAAACCATTTATCAGATATGGACTCAAACCAACACATTATTGTGACAAGAAAAAACTTATCTGGAAAAAATATAGATGAAATAAAAAGAAATCTACCAAAAATACGCTTTCAATATGAACTAATAGGTATTTTTTCAGAAACGAAAAACATACTGAAATGGGCAGCTCATGACAGAAGAATTGATTTTTTCGCAGTAGACCTTAGTTCAAACATTTCTTCAATTGATGCCGCCCTTTGTTCTCTTATAAAACAAAATAATAAATTTGTGGAATTATCTTTAGCCTCTTTGTTAACTTCAGGCGATGATAAAGAATTTAGTCAATCATTACGAAATGGCAAGAAGTTGATGAAATTACTATTACAGAATCGCACCCCCTTCATATTCTCAATGAATCCAAAATCCCCATTACATTTACGTAATGGTTCTCAAATGAGATTTTTAGGAGAATTATTAGGTGTTTCATATAATCAAACCAAGAAAGCTGTTTTTGAAAATCAATTTTCTGCCTTAATTTCAAATATTATAAAACTCAATGATTCTTCAATTTTTGAAGGGGTGAAGGAGGGCATATAGTTGGTAATTATTACTAGAGATAGATACGTTGTTATTAATTTTATAACTGATGAATCATATGTTAGCATGAATCTAATTAAAACCAAGGTTTGGCAAACCTATCAAAATGTTTTTGGTATTTCTGGATCTTCAAGCGCTGGTCTATATTTTGAGCATTTTGATGAAAAGAAAAAGAGTGGAATCATTAGGTGCTCTCATGATTCTCTTTCATCATTACTTACAGTTTTAGCTCTTATTACAAAAGTAGATGGTATAGATGTAATCCTTCATCCAATCTATGTAAGTGGGGTAATTAACAAAGCCAAGAAATATCTTACATAATCATAAACAAAGACAACAATATTGATTAAATCCAACTTTAGATTCAGTTTAGAATGAGCAATACTGATGATTCTTTGATTAAGGAACTAAATAGGCCTTCTTGGGATGAATATTTTATGGGGATAGCAGAAATAGCTAAAACTAGATCTTCATGTATTAGAAGACAAGTAGGGGCAGTTCTTGTCAACGATAAGCACCAAATTATTTCTACAGGTTACAATGGCGTTCCTCGTGGAATTGTTCATTGCACAAAAGAAACTTGTACTAAACTATACGAAAAGTCTGGTGAAAAAAATGAGGTGTGTCCAGCAGTTCATGCTGAGTTAAACGCAATAATACAAGCAGCTACAGCCGGAATTAGTTCTGAAGGAACAACACTTTATTCCACAACAAGACCTTGTGGAAACTGTACAATGGCGATAATTAATGCTGGTATACGAAAAGTCATTTACATTGAGGATTATTCTGATCCTATATTACGTTCAGGTTGGTTAGATTCCTCAGATGTTATTTTTGAAAAATATGAAAAAAGTAAGTAGTGCATGAATGTTTTTTTGAATCTACTTATCTTTAGAAAATTTTAATTTCTCGGAAATAATTATATTTTTAGTTTGTTGCTTGTAAAATGTTTTCTCTTTTGCTTTCGAAAGCTTTCTTAGAGAATTCATTATTTTGCCTTTGTACAAAGAATCTAGTTCTTTTTCTTCTAATTCTTGAAGAATTTGATTTTTTATTTTGATTCTAATATCTCCTTTTATTAATTCAAAATCTATGGGGTTAATTCTTTCTATTTCATCATCTGTTTCTTGTGAAATTTCCCCTTTAATTATCTCGTTTTTTCGGAGATCTAATACATGGTTAGGAGTTAGGGAAATATAGTGCTTGATTTGACGAGGATTGGTAATTTTGTGCTTAAAATCAATTTTCTTAATTATTTTCAAATCACCATCTAAAATGACCACCTTTTTATCTTCCCCAATGGAGATTAATTTGTTATCATAATAGAAAAGACCTAGAACGTTCTTGTCATGTATCCTCTTTTTCTTTGTTATTTCTAAGTCCTCATTATCTAATAGAACGATATGTCCTGAATTTAGGGCAAAAGCAAGATTATCAGGAGTTATCGCTGTTCCTGTTATTAGACTTATTTCCTTATGATGTCCCTTTTTTTCAAGTTGTGTGTCAAAAATTATTAATTCACCAGTCTCTAGACCCACCACAAAATCGCTATTTGATGTCTTTAATAGTGAAAAGGGTTTTGATGTAAGATTAATTGATTTGATGACTTTTAATGATTCAATATTGAACATAGAGATTGTTGAATCTAATGAAGTAGTGTACAGGATGTTGTTTATTATTTCTAACCCTGTAATGTGCTTTCCATGGACAAAGAAAACCTTTGATATTTTTAAACTATCTTTTTTCCAGATAGAAACAAATCCGAATTCATGTCCTAGAATGATGCTGTCTTCAGTAATTGTACTAACAATAGCAGGAAAACCATTTCTCCTAGAAATCTGAAAAAGTAAAGCATAAGGGTCTTTTTTCTCAAAATCTTTCAGATATTTGGATGCTTTTCTAATAGCTTTAACAACTTTTGAATCTTTAATGAAAAATGCTCTTCCTTCTTTAAAACTCTCAACATCAACAATAAATTTGTCTCCTTCTTGACACGAAATCAGTAATCGGTCATCTAATGAGAGAATTTGACTCATTGTAACAATTTTTGTCTTCGAAAGAAGTTTGAATTTGCCATCCTTAATTATCCATTTCCTTAGTTGTTCATCTCTTCCTGCAGTTATGATGAATCCCTTCAAAGGTTTAGCTCCGATAATGGAGGATATGTGAGCTTTTGGTCTTTCAATTTTACTAAAATCAGTTAATGACCATGCTTTCAAATCTAGTTCCAAAGCTGTAGAAATTATTAAATCCATATTTTCCAATTTCTGAATGTCTGTAATAGCTGCTTTATGTGCAAATATACACCCAAGTTCTTTTTCTAAATTAAGATCCCATATGCAGATTCTCCCATCTTGCCCTCCAGTTAGCAAGTATCCATCAACCTCCCTAATGACATTAACACCTCTTAGATGGCCTGGTTGATGATAAAGGATTTCTGTAAAATTGGTATCTCGATTGCTCACAATTATCCGAATTTCAAAGAACTAATTAACTTTTATATTCAAGTCTAAAGTATTTAGATTAAGAAAAAGCTATGGTGGCTCATATCGTCGTGAGAACATCACATTTCAGTCTGGGACGGTTAAATCATCGCCACATGTAGGTTAAACTTCGAAGTTTTTATTTATTACTCTTACTGAGTTTAAATTAGAAAAAATGTGTGAAGGGGAGAAAAAAATTAGAGAGGTTCTACACCAATTGCTACTTTAAACTCATCAAATTCCCAATCTTTAAAATGTCCTTTTGATGGTTTTTTGAATTGCAAGTCCTTACTTAGTGTTTCTTCCTTGATATATTCTACATGTTTTGCAATAGCTTCTAGACCAAATTCGTCAGTTTCTATGGATAGAACAATTTGTTGTGTATAATCCAAATCTAATTCTTTTCTCATTGTTTGGACACGCCTTATTATGTCTCTTACATATCCTTCTTGCTTTAGTTCATTAGTTATTGTTAAATTGAAAAGTAACAAATAACCTTCTGCTTCTTCACCTGCAAAACCTTCCTGAACCTCTATTCTATACTCTAAATCTTCTGGAAAGAGCTGAAATTCAGTTCCCTCTACACTTAGTACAACTGAATCCCCCTTAGCTAACAATTTTACATATTCTCTCGATTGATTGGGATCTAATTTCTCCAATTGTGCTCCTATGCCTTTTACTGAAGATTTTACTTTAGGAGCTAAAACCTTGAAATTGGGTTTTATTATATAACTAACTAATTCTTCAGAGCTTTTACTAAGTGTTATCTTCTTCACATTTAGTTCTTCTTTGAATACATTTTCATATTTTTCTATCAAATCCTTTTTTCCAAGTGGAGATATCAATATAAGCTCTGAAAGAGGTTGTCTTAGTTTTATATTTGCCGAGGAACGTATACTTCTTCCAGCAGTTACGAGTGAAAGAACTCTGTTCATATCTCTTGAAAGATTGGGATCTAACTCTTTCTTATTTAGAACTGGATAGGATAGAAGATGCACACTTAATGGTACCTTAGAGTCTAATCGTCTAACTAGATTTTGATGTAATTGTTCTGCTATAAATGGGATAAAAGGAGCTAATAGCTTAGATAATTTAACAAGTACTTCATAGGTTGTTATATATGCTGATTTTTTGTCTTTATCAAACCCGTTTTTCCAAAATCGACGACGAGATTGTCTGAGATACCAATTACTGAATTCGTCTATTACAAATTTTTCAAACGCTTGTACAGCTAAATGAACAGTCATGTTTTCAAGAGCATCCTCTATGGATTTTGTCAGAAAATTAACTTCGCTTATTAACCATTTGTCAAGTTCTGGTCTTTCCTTTAAAGGAACCTCGAATGTTGTTGGATTAAAGTTATCTACATTCGCATTAGATACGAAGAAACTGTAACTATTCCATAATGTAAGGATGAATTTCTTCATTGAATCATATATCTGTTCAGGATCAACTCTTACACTATTCCATGTAGGGTATGAATAAAGAAACCATCTAACTGCATCTGCACCATACTTTGGTATAACATCCCCTGCAACTATCATATTTCCCTTGCTCTTGCTCATTTTCTTTCCCTTTCCATCAAGAGTGTGACCCATAGTTAAACAATTCATATACGCGGGTTTGTCAAATAGGACAGTACTTATGGCCAGCATAGTGTAAAACCACCCTCTTGTCTGATCAATTGCTTCTGTTATGAAATCAAATGGAAAATGTTCTCTGAACAAATCCTTATTTTCAAAAGGGTAATGATATTGTGCAAAAAATGCACTTCCCGCATCATACCAACAATCTATAACATAGGGTACTCTCTCGCAGGTCTTCTGACATTCAGGACAATCGAAAGTTATTTCATCAACCCATGGTCGATGCAGACTAAAATCTTCAGCTAAAGGCTTTCCATATAGATCTTTTAGTTCCTTTCTACTTCCTACCACTGTTCTATGATTGTTTTCACATAACCATATTGGAAGTGGAGTTCCCCAAAACCTGTTACGTGATAAAGCCCAATCTCTTACTTCTTCTATGAAATTACCAAATCTTCCTGTCTTAAGGTGTGCAGGTTGCCATCTTATTTGTTTGTTATTAGCTACTAACCTATCACGCATCTTAGACATCTCAATGTACCAAGCTTCTATAGAATAATAGAGAAGAGGACCATCACAGCGATAACAGAAGGGATAAGTGTGCTTATACACTCCCTTTTTGAAAAGTAATCCTCTTTCCTTTAAATTATCCATTATCTTGGGATCTGCTGTTTTGACGAATAATCCAGCAAAATCTGTAATTTCCTCTGAGAAACTGCCGTCTTCAAGAACTGGATTCATAGCAGGTAGTCCGTATTTTTTTCCGATCTCTGCGTCATCTTCTCCAAAAGCTGGAGCAGAATGAACTATTCCTGTTCCTTCTTCTGTTGTTACATAATTAGCGAGAGTTACATAGAATGCCTCTTCTTCAGGAACTATGAATGGGAAGAGTTGTTCGTACTTCTTAAATTCCAAATCCCTTCCTTTAAGTTTCTGCAGAACAGTATACTCATCTAGAAGTTCTTCTGCTTTGCTTTCTGCTAGAATTAATTTTTCTCCATTATGTTCTACTTGAACGTAATCAATATCTGGATGCACTGTTAAACATACATTTGATATTAGAGTCCATGGTGTCGTTGTCCAAGCTAAATAGTACGTATCTTCAAAATCAAGTGATTTAAATTTCACATGAACTGAGGGGTCTGTTGTTTCCATCATTCCTTGTCCTACTTCGTGAGAAGACAATGGTGTTCCACATCTAGGACAATAAGGAACTACTTTATACCCTAAATATAACAATCCTTTTTTGTGAATCTCCTTCAATGACCACCAAACGCTTTCAACATAGTTTTCATCCATAGTTGAATATCTGTTCTCAAAATCAAGCCAGAAACCTATTCGTTTGGACATATCTTGCCATTCTTTAACATATTTGAAGACAGATTTTCTGCACTCTGAATTGAAGTTTACCATTCCAAATTCTTCAATTTGACTCTTATCTGAAAATCCAAGGGTTTTTTCTACTTCTAATTCGACTGGGAGTCCATGACAATCCCATCCTGCAACCCAGGGTACAACATCAAATCCGTGCATTGATTTATGTCGAAGGAATACATCTTTGATAGCTCTAGTTAAAGCATGACCTATGTGAGGGAGACCATTTGCTGTAGGGGGACCTTCTAGCCATCTGAATAGGGGACCTCCCTTTCTCATTTCTCGTACTTTATCAAAAACTTCATTTTTCTCCCAAAAGTCTAATACTTTTTCTTCTTCTTCAGAGAATGAAGGCAAGGCTTCAACTGATTCAAATACATGTTTCTCATTAACCACTGTAATCTACTCCAAAATTTTTTTTCGGAAATCTATAAGGCACGCTATAAGGATATTTAAAAAAGAGTTTCTTTTTAGCGAATTTCGCGATCCATCCTAATTCCTCTGTGCTTATTCTTTCTCCTCATTTCACATTTTAAAACTTTCTGTTAACTACTTCTTACAAAATTAAGAAAAAATAAGAAAAAGGGAGAAAAAAGAAATTTATTTCTTGAAGCGTTTTCTTTTGAATAAAATGCTAAAACCGATTATAACTGGAAAGATTGCATACAGCATTATTTTATTGAATTCTCCTACAATAACATTGTTGAATAGAATGTCTTCAGTTAAATCTACATTTGTTAAATCACTCCAATCTGTTACAGTTACATTAAAATCATAATAGCCGTTTTCGTAGAGTGTGGTATCAAGCTCAATTCGTAAGAAGTTGGAACTTATTACCCATTCTTGATTCCAAGAAGCATTCTCCATTCTTACTCTAATCTCTTTAATTCCTGCAAAGTCTTCAGCAGACACGTCTATGTTAATTAAACCTGACACAATAGTGCTTGGAAAGGTAACAGTGACTGAAGGATCTTTATCATCATAGTTTGGATCATAGATATTGATTCCTTGAAAACTTCCAATCCATGGTTCATTAGTTGTTGGAATGTAATCCATTCTACGAACGAATAAAGTAGAAAGTCCATCGGCTTCAGTTTCAATTTTAAGTACTTGATTTGTCCTATTGTATACATAAAGACCTGAGTTTGCCAGAATGTATGTTTCATTTCTAGAATCAAGATAGAAGATGTCATTAATAGAAGGAAATATGATTTGATCTGCTTTATCCCAAGCAATGATATTTTCAGTAACTGGATCGAATATTCTTATATTTGGATAAGGTTCCATACCTAACCAGAGTTTTCCGTCAACCCACTCGAGAGATTGAATTTCCCAATTCTCAACATCTCCAAATCGTTTAATTTCTGAAAGGCTTGTTAAGTTATAAAGTATTAATCCTGTATTTGTTGCTACATAAAGAACGTCTCTATCTGGATCTTGCAAGATGGAATTTACTTCTAACTGTGTTATTTCTTCAGTGAAGTTTTCAACGTGATTTGTACCTAGTTCCCAGTTATAAATTATCATTGAACCATTTCCACCTACACCTGCATTTTGAGCTGCAATCGAATAATAAATCAAACTCTCATTGTATGATGATGATATATCTGAAACATATCTATATTCACTCAATGGAAGTATGAGTTCTATATTTGTTGTAGTGCTAGTAACAATATTATACATGTATCTATGATGGAACATAAGTCGTGCATTTACAAGTAGTTCTCCAGCAGTATCACCTCCAGCCCCACCAATTCCAGAAATAAGATGTTCTACTGAAAGAGGATTTAATCGATCTGGATCTGTTGGATCAATTCTGTCCAAACCTAACAGAGTAGAAATGTAAGCATACCCATCAACCGGATCATAGTTGACATCTGTTGCCATATTGTGTGCTAAACCTAATATTTGAGTTTGTTCAGTAATGGCTGTACTGGGTGCAGTATAATCTATTTTTTGTATTCTTTGAACTGTTCCAATAATAAGTTCTCTTGTATTTGAATCTAATCGTATAGATGCAAGCATACTTTCGATAGGGTAAGGAGCTCCAGTTACAGTGGTTAGCGGATATGCAGGTCCAGAACCATAATAAGATTTAGCTATAGCCTCCATACTTGTTGTATTGAAAACTAATAAACCTGATTCAGCGTTTGTGGAATATGGAGATACAATAAAACCTAATCTTTTTTCAGTATCACACACTAAATCAAGAAATGATCTTGAATAGTATGGTGTCTGAGTATAGGTGTAAGTTTTAACTGTATCATTATCCGGAAAAATCACGCTTAAACCATCACAGATATTGGTACTTTCATTAAATGTTGCAACAAAGATTTTCCCCAAGATAGGATAATATTTAACAATTCTGGAATAATCATTAGGAAGCCCATCACTTGTAGTATACCATCTTGTAGAATTTTCCGAAATATCGATTTTATAGACTCCTACTGATGTACCAATGAAAGCAAATGATTCAGAGGAATTAACATCGACTGTCAGCATTTTCACACTTGAAGCAGGAGGATTATAGCCGCTAATATCTACTTGTCTATCATGGATGGGATCATATACAATCAATCCATGAGACTGCGTTACAATCCAAACGTAGTGGGTAAAAGGGTCTACATCTATAAAATCACCTAATTCAAAATTTGTTGCGACCCCTGTTAGAATAGGAGTAGCTGAAAGTGGTGTAATGGAATAGTTTACAACATCTACTCCTTGTACTGAACCTATGTATAACAATTTAAGGTCTTTATCAATTTCTATATTTTGAATTTGAAC
>JAUWJS010000044.1 GCA_030607575.1 Candidatus Heimdallarchaeota archaeon
AATAATTAGTGAGGGCGTTGAAAGCTGTGTCTATTATTCAATTGAAAAGAAGTAAATTCTTCTTTTTATTTTCTTTTTAACAGCAACAGTTTTATTTCATTTTTTCTCTAATAAATTGTGAGTGAAGATACAGAAAGTTTTTCCATGAGTTCTTTCTGGAAAACAAATTTACCTACAAGGAATATTTTAGTGATAATCCTCATTGTTCATATTGTTCTATGGATAATTACATTGTCCATGGGCAACATTGTTACTTTCAGAGAGGCTATATCTATAGCTGATGAGATATTAGTTGCAGTTGGTCAATATAATTACTTGGTTTTTCATGGGCACATCTATCAATTAGTTACTTCGATTTTTGTCCATGTAGATCTTCTTCATTTGCTCTCTAACTGTTTATTTTTACTTGTTTTTGGCTTCAAAGCAGAAGAACGATTATTATCCTGGCAATATTATTTCGTATTCATTTTTTCAGGAATAATGGGTGGTTTGCTCTCATTTGTATATGGACCTTATTCTATCTCAGCGGGAGCCAGCGGAGGTGTTTTCGGATTACTTGGGGCAGCTCTTGCTCTTATGTATCAACATGAAAAAACAAAATCGTTTTGGGGATATTTGGCATCAGGAGTAATTTTCTTCTTAATAATGTCCTTTGGTAGTCCAAATGTCAATTTTTTTGCACATGCTATAGGATTAGTAACTGGTGCAATTATTCCATTTATCCTTAAGAAAAGAAGACAAACAGTTATAGTAACTTAAGCCTAGTTAGAAATACTCAGAAAGTTTTTTTTTCTCACTAAATTCCTTTTTTATCTTTTTGACAGTATCCCACGATTCTCGCACATATGGAGGGAATTTTTTATTTTTTGCATAATATCTGATTAAAAATTCTCTTGTAATAGGATCAGCTGGATATCCAGATCCAATTTCCTCTCCTATTTTATTGGATATCTTTGCTATTTCATCATCCCTTTCCTTTTTTGCAATAATCGAGGCAGCAGAGACAACAGGAAAAAGCACATCTGCTTTGTGTTTTGATATTATCTTTGCATTAGAAAATTCGGTTTCAAATACTCCTCCAAATCTCTTCTCGTTTACATCAGCTGCATCAATATATATTTCTGAAGGGGTTGTTTTAAGCTCCTTTGCTAGCTTTAGCATCATCATCTGTTCAATAATATTCAGAGTATAGTTCTTTCTTAATTCATCTATTTCAGCAGCAGAAAGTTGTTTGACTTTGTAATCTGCAGCTATAGGAATCAATTGATTATATAATTCATCTCTTCTTTTCTTTGAAAGTAGCTTTGAATCTTTAACTTTGAGTTTAGTCAATTTATCTATATCTTTCCTTGTTATAGCATAAACACATATCACTAATGGCCCTATAACTGGACCTCTTCCAGCTTCATCAATTCCTACAATAATTTCCTCATAATTTGTAATATTCTTCACCTACTTTAGAAATCGTTTATTATCTGTACCAACTCTTCATATTTGGCGTCGGTTTTTAACCCCTCTGGGTCAAATGGTGTTCTAGATGCTTTAAATCCGTCATCTGTAAGAGCATCAATAATATCTTGTATTTTTATTCCTATATTCACAGAATGTCGTGTAACTAGAGGAAAATTATAGAAAAATGGAATTTCATCTATTTCTTCCAAAGCTAGTTTTAGTAATCTTGATATCCTCTTTTCACTTGGTAATTCCATGCCCTTGTTTATGTCGTTCATCAAGAGAAGATATTGCTTATCATACAATTCACCCAACCATAGTGGTCCAGCTCTCTCCAAAGGGTTGTCACAGATTGGACAATGTGATAAAGAAAACGTTTCTTGTAATGTAAAAGTTCTATAGTAAGAACATTGAGAACAGAAAGATAGCAAACCGATTTGTCGATGTTGACTATTAGCAGCTTCTTTGCTTTTCTCTACTTTCACTTTAATTCTCAAGAAATGCTCATGATGGTAACTCAATATTGGTTTTATTTCAAGACCAAGTCTTCCAGCACTAATGATCATATTGTATAGTAGAATTCTCAACGCAACTTCATGGCATAAAAATTGTCGTGTTGGATAAGAGTTGTAGATTCTTAAACATGCTTCTGAATACTTTCCACATAGAACTTGTAGATCAGTAGCTGTTGCAAATAGATACCCTGAATTTCTTTTGAGAGCAATTAACGATGTTTCAAAGAACTTTATTGGAGAACCAAATGGATCAATATCAATTACATCTATTGATCTCTTCTGTTGTATAATTTTATAAAGTAAATCTGAAGCATCTGAGTGAATTATCTCAAATTTCTCTTTGTTTTCTAGTAATAGTGCATTTTTAGAAATTATCTCAATAGCTTTAGGATTTTTATCGTTAATAATCACTTGATTGATTGTTGAAGAGCTTAATTCCTTTAATATCCTGAAACTACGAACCCCAGTTCCAGCTAAAGCATCTACAAAAGTTAACGGCTTTCCTTGTTTTCTGGAAATTGTTTCTAGCATAAGAAGGGTAAAATCTCTATTTACTGTCATTTTAGGATTATAGAATACTGAAGCATCATATATTCTTTCAGCGTCTTTAATTATTTCTAATTCTGTATTTCCTTCTTTGACTTTCTTCCAACTACCTGTTGTCATTGAATCACCTCAATACACAGCTTATGATTCTGATTTGAAGTCTTTAGCTATCAGGTATATTTCCGAACTTTGTTTCCTTGAGGATTTTGGCTTGAATAATTTTACTACATTGAAGAGTTCTTTAACTCTCTTTACAAATTCTTGTGTTTCACTCCCCTGAAATATCTTGCAGACAAAAGATCCTCCCATGTATAATATATTGGATGCAAGTTCTAGTGCTCTATGTGCAAGCATGGATTGTATAGACTGGTCCATATCATAATTACCTGAGATATTTGGGGCACAATCAGAGATTATAACATCTGATTTTCCAAAGTTCTCTAGGAGAAATGTGGCCAGGTCTTTTCTAAAAATATCCTGAAAAAGAATGGTTATGTTCTTCTCTTTAAATTCTTGAATATATGCTTTATCTATTGCAATCACCAAACCATTGCTTCCAATTTTTCTAGAAGCTACTTGTGACCATCCACCAGGAGAAGCACCTAAATCTACAATTTGCTGACCCTTTTTGAAAATATTAAATTTGTCGTTTATTTCAAAAAGCTTGTAAGAAGCTCGTGATCTAAAACCACTTACTCTTGCTTTTCTTGCATAAGGATCATCACTCAAAGTAATCACATAGATTTATTTGAGTCATTTTAAAAATCATTATTGATAAGAATTGTGTCCTTCTATCTATTACTTCAAGGGTACACGCACTCTATCGTCTTCATCCAGGATATCATATTCAATGAATCTGTAAGGTTGTATCTCTTTTGATTCATCTTCTTCAATTAACCATTCATTGTAAAGCCTGCAAGATACAGGATTTACTGGATTATTAATTGAACATTCGCTGATCCTATCACAAATAAAGCAAGGACACACCATAGTCATCCAGCCAGTTTCTTTTTTCTTTGGAATTGTTAGAACATAGTCCTTAACATTACCTTCTGTAACAGGGATTTTTAAAAGTCTATTTGAATAAAGAAGTTCATCTACTTTGTGAATGATAGTTTCATGACCACCGAGAATATCTAACACTTCTCTGTAGAGCAAGTTTTTATTCTGAGTTCTGTCAATCAATTCTATTATTTCATCCCCAAGGGCAACACTATAATTTTTCTCTATCTTAACTCTTTGAACAGGCATCATTCTCTTCACACCAGCTGAAAGTTATCGAATCCTTTCTCTACCCATTTTGATATCGAAGTACCCAAACAACAATCTTATCGTCTTGTTATACATTCCACATTAGCATATTTAAGTTTTAACACAGTTCAATTTATTTTAAAAATTTCTGAAAAAATTAATAATTCTAATAAATTGAATTATAGCGACAATAATAAGGAAAGTGAAGTATTTTCAACTTCTTCTTTTTACGGTTTTGTTATACTTTGACGAATAGGATTTTTTTCTCTGCCTTACACTAGAAGGTTTTCGATCAATCACATAAAGCAAAGTATTAACATCAATTGATTCCTTATATTGGGGCTTGATTTTGATACTTACATAAGGGGATTTAACTGGTCCAAAAATGTCCACAATTTTCCCAATATGTTCCATTCTTTCAGTGACAACATTAGAACCAATTTTGGGAAGTTTTGGGGGATTTTTTAGTATTGCATTTCCCAAATCACTAAAGAACATTATAGTACCAAGCTTCTTTATTCTATCTCGCTCCAATTTAATCAAACTCTTTAATCTATTTGGATCTGGATTTTGGTTTTTTTGAACCGCCAGATTTTTCAACTTTTTTGAGTTTTCGAGATACATTTGCTACTCGTCTAATCAACTCGGTTTTGCTTGTTATTCCTTCGGGATTAACAATGACTCTACCTTCGCTCTCCCACTGGTTTTTAGAATATTTTTTGTCTTTTTCAACTTCATATTCCAGCTCTAGATATTTACATGCATAAACTATTTTTGATAAATTGCATTGATCTACTGCTTTATTCTTAGAAACTTTTCTACCTTGTTTACGTGTAAGTTGTTTATTGAAATATTCTGGGTAAAGAACAAAATAACGCTTTTTGCGCAACATAATATAGCCTTATTTGAATTGTTATTAAAATATTTGGAAGATTTACTATTCTTCCTTACGCTCTATCAATACACAATTGATATTGCCGTGTTGACCAGGTCTGCTTGTAACTATCGCTTTACCTATTTCTGTTTCTAAAACACAACCTTTGGTAATAATTCTTCTTCTTGCGTATTCACGGTTTGCCTTATTTTCAAGAACATTAAGTATTTTTACTTTCTGTGAGATACCTGTTGATTGGTCTATAACATTAGCATGTTCCTCTACTAGAGTTCGATATTTGACATTTCCACCACGTGTTCTAATCGGTTTGAGTACTCTTGAACCAATTTGAGTTTCAGCCGGATATCTACCCATATCTCTTTTCTTCTTTGAAGCTGCTCTTCGGATAAGACCACCTGATAATTTTCTTCTTGAGCGTTTTAACCACTGATATGGCATGTGTTATTTCACCTTGGAACTCATCCAAATTGTTCAAATATAAGACTTTCCATTTTAAAGTTATCAGAAGAGTTCTAGTTTGTGATAATTTGATATTTCAATAATAATGAGATGTATTTCTTTTAACACTAGGGAAAAATCTAAAAGTCACAATGCTATTCTATACCTATGAGAAATAAGCCATTCATCATTTTTCTAGTTTCATGTCTTATTCTTCCCTTACCCATGTTATTTCAAACAAATGCATCTCTAACTGGCTATCAGGTGAATACCTCAACAGTATTCAATTCAAGTACTAATTCAGATGAGACTAGTTTCTCTATAATAAAAGCTAGTAATGTCCTCGAGGATCAAAGATGGAAATTTCCAATGAAACAGAATCAAATTTATGCAGATTTGATGAAATTTGACGGAAGAGCAATGATATCATTTTTCTCATTCGAAGAAAGGGATATGTTCATTGAAAATATCATGATAAGTGGCACATTAATTGAAAGAACTTTCAGATCAATTCCAGCTGTATCAATTGTATATACTGGAGAAACCTTACAACAATTGAGATTCAATGACTTAAGAGTGAAATATGTATATCCAATAGGAACATATGATTTTCACATTCCTCAGAATGTAGACATGGACTTCTCAGGATTAATGGATCTTAGTGTTCTTCGTCAAGCTCTAGAAATAGATGCAATACACGATGCTGGAGCAACTGGATATGGTGTTCGTATTGCAATATTAGATAGTGGCTTAAATGCATCTGTAGCACCAGCTTTAAACAGTTTAAGAAACTATGACGAACCTAAAATTGTTATTGATCTGAATTTAATTCCAACTTTTGAAGACTCAGACGATCTTTCAGGTCATGGCACCCACATTGCTTCAATTTTAGCGGGAAATGGAAAATATAGACTTGAAAATGGTACTATAGAAATAACAGACAATTATGGAATTGCACCTGATGCTCAATTAATCAACATTAAAGTTCTTGATAGAACGGGATATGGAAAAGATGAATGGTTAATAATAGGTTTTGACGAAGCAATCCAACAGAATCCTGATTTAATTTCAGCTAGTTTAACATCTGTTACTTTTGCTGAAATGGGTGATCCAATTGAAGAACTAATTTATGAAGCGGCTGTACAAGATATCCCTGTAATTGCTTCTGCTGGCAACTATGGTCCTTCAGGAGCTTCTATTGGTGCTCCAGCAATCTGGGATCATGTTATATCTGTTGGTGCATCTGAATATTTGGATAATCCTGCAATATTTACTTCAAAGGGTTTGAATCGCAACTTCTCCGTTGGAATAGACATACTAGCTCCAGGTGTTGCTATTCAAGGAAGTGATGCTTCAACTGGTGGTTCAAGATGGGTTTCAGGAACTTCTGTTGCTGCACCTATTGTTAGTGGTGTTTTTGCTTTGTTAATAGACGCCTTCCCAGGCCTTGGAGTTCATAAATATGAAGCAGCAATTTTAGAAACTGCAAATGATATAAATTTCCCAATAATTTACCAAGGAAATGGTTTGATTAATCCTTTAGCAGCTTATTATTACTTAGATTCTTATGAAAATCTTGGACTTTTTACAATATTACCAAAGCGAATTTCTCCTGTGAATGAGTATTTTTACTCTTGTGTAGAGGGGGAAACTTCTGAATTTATCATTAAACTAATCTCATCCTTTGATGGACAAATTAATACTACTCTCACAGGAGATTCGCAATTCATTGAAATATCGAATCAAATAGATGTCTCTACAGGTTGGAATCACTTTGCATTCAACATCTCAATTCCTATAGACACTCCCATAAGAACCATTACTGCAGGAATTCTGTTTGAGAATACTGATGGAGTTATTATAACCATGAGTGTTTCAATTCAAACAAGATACTTAGGTGGGACCGTTCTATTCGATAACTCTCATGAAAATGATACAGAAAACAGATGGTTTGATGCATCTTCATCAGTGGGGACACATACTTTTCTTACTCGAATCTTGAAAGACAGAGGTTTTCGTATACGCAATCATTATCAAGGAAATTACTCTTTTACAAATGTTGATATTCTAGTCATCTCAGATCCTGAATTTAATTTTACTACAGAGGAGTTAGATGATATCCAAGATTTTGTTACTATTGGTGGTTCCCTGCTATTTTTGATTGACAGTATTAGATTTATTGATGCCAAATCTATAGATAATGAACCTTTAATTTCAAGCAATTATTTCGCATGTGATGAATTACTAGAACAATTCAATATGAGTGTAGGACAATCAATACCAATTTCTTATGTTCCCTATGAAGCACAGATTATTGAAACAGAAAATTTTGATGTGGATTCTTTTATGTTTTGGGGAAGACCTGTCTTTTTCTCGGATAATCCAAGCGAAAACAACACAGTTATAGCGACATTTGAGACTGTTATAGACAGTGAAAAATATACTTTCAATGCTGCTCTAGCAAAGGAATACTACAACGGAAGAGTAATGGCTTTTGGTTCAGGATACCCATTTACAGATCATGGTTTGTTACCAGATTCCTATGAAAGTAACCCTTCAAGAGCTGGATTAGATTATTCATTCAAAGATATTTTTGGTTTAGATGATAAGAATTCTCAATTAGTGAATGAAACATTCAATTGGCTTATCGATACTCATAGGCCGGAGTACATAATAACAAGTACTCCAGAGGAAACATTCATCCGAAAACCAGTATCTGTTGGTGTTCAAATCAGATTCAAGAATGGAAGTTTCTATGTAAGTGGAAATAACAAATTGAATGCAACATTAATGTATCCGAATTTAGTCTTTGAAAATCTTGAACTAGTCTATAATTCAACATCAAGTCAATATGAGATTACACTTACGCTGGAGGAATATGGATTATATATTTTATATGTTCCGCTAAAATTCACAGGTTATACTCCCTCAGATGGAAGAATTGAAATCTTAAATAATGTTCAGTTTTGGGATCAACTTAGTACAATAAGATCTATTACTAACTGGGTAATAGCAATTGTGTTTGTCTCTCTAGTGATGATTCCACTCATCAGATTCAGATTCAGAAAAATAACAACATAAACGTGTGTGCAAGCCTTTACACAGCGTTTTACGAAAGGTTTATATAGGTGTGCGCAAATATTACACATGTGGATAAAAAACACACACCTCCTCAAAAGTGATAACAATGAAAAGAGAAAGACTACCAAAAGGATCAATCGAAGTGATTGACTTATTAGGGAATAAGGGAGCATTAACACAAAAAGAGATAATTGACAGTTTGAAGCAAACCAAACCACGAGCAATTAGATACACCGTTAGACAGTTACTAGAAAGAACTGTGCTTGTAAACCGTGCTAATTTCGAGGATATGAGATCTTCATTAATAGGGCTCAACCCCGAAATGGACAATAATTTGAAGGATTTAATAACTCTAAGTAAGGAAAGAATTATTGCCTTAGCTTAGTACATGAGAAATAAGATTATCATCAAAATCTTTTTTATCTCTTAATTTTCAGTTTTTATGGAAAAGAGATGACAATAAAAATCATAGCTAATATTTCGGGATTCTTTGTATTTGACAATCAAGATAAATTAATTGAGTTTACAGCTTATGAAAAGAACCCTGAAAAAATAGCTGAAAAGATCCACAACTTATCGAAATATACTATTTCTGAAGAATTAGAAGATATTCTTTCTGGCTTAAAGGAAAAAACTATTGAAACTAATTCAGCTGACGTTCAGAATTTCTCTAGAAGCAAGGGAATAAAGAGTGAACTCATTATTAAATCTGAAAATTATCAAGCTGTAATCTCAAAGATTCCAGAAATTCTTATTCAAAAGAATTATATCAAAGACGAAGCAGAATATACTGCACTATTGAAAGATGTTAGCATAAATCTTTCAAAGAAAAGTGTTGCTTATAGTTCTCAAAGAATTGATAAAAACGTAGTACATGCAATTTTATCAATGGATGACATAGATAAAACCACCAATCTTTTCTCATCTCGAATAAGAGAATGGTATGGGGTTCATTTTCCAGAAATTTTGAAAGAAGTACAAAATCATGTAACTCTTTGCAAAATCATCACTGAAATAGGAACAAGACAGAAATTTACAGAAGATGATCTCAAAGATTATGGATTCTCTATAGAGAGGAGTAAAAAACTTGTACAATTAGCATCAAAATCCATGGGGGCATCTTATGAGGATAAAGATTTGCGTCCTCTACAAGATATGGCGCAAAGAACTCTTGATTTATATGAAGAACGAGAGAATTTGGATAGTTGGATAGAAAGAGAGATGGGAAGAGTTGCTCCAAATATGAAAGCAATAGTAGGATCTGCTATTGCTGCTAGGTTAATTGCTTTAGCTGGAGGATTGAGAGAAATAGCTATGAAACCAGCAAGCACTGTTCAGTTATTAGGTGCTGAAAAAGCTCTTTTTAGAGCATTAAAAACTGGAGCTAAGCCACCAAAACATGGTATTATCTATCAAATGCCCGAAATACATGGTTGTCCATGGTGGCAAAGAGGTAATATATCTAGAGCTATTGCGGGAAGACTCACAATTGCTGCTAGAATAGATTTCTTTCAAGGAGAATTCATGGGAGACCAACTGCGAAGTGATATTGAACAAAAAATCGATGAAATTAAAGAGAAATATAAAAATCCACCTGAAGGCAAACAACCACCAGTTGATAGAAGTTTTCAACCCGATCAACCAAGACCAAAACGTGGAAGCTACAAAAATGGTCAAAAGGGAGGCCAAAGGGGAGGTCAAAGAAGACCTCAATATAAGAAACCTTACCAAAAGAGGAGATAAAAATGTCAAACCTAGAAAATCATAAATTTGGAAATTTGTTTTGGGTAACTACTAGAGACGGAAACAAGAGGTTAGCAACGATTAATGCTGATCCTGGTAAGAGAGTATATACTGAAAGATTACTAACTGAAGAAGGAACCGAATATCGGACTTTTGACCCTTATAAAAGCAAACTAGGTGCAGCTATTTTCAAGAAACTTAAAACGTTCCCTCTAACCACAGGCAGTAAAATTTTGTATTTAGGTGCTGCTTCTGGAACAACTGTATCTCACATTTCGGATATTTTAGGTGACGAAGGTTCAATCTTTGCTGTGGAATTTTCTGCTCGATCAATGGGAGATCTGATAGTTGTTGCTGAAAGAAGGAAAAATATTATACCTATTCATGCAGATGCAAGATTTCCTGAAGAGTATAGCAACATAGTTCCCCAAGTAGATATTGTCTATGAAGATGTAGCTCAACCTTCTCAAGCAGAGATTCTTGACACTAATGTTAAGACCTACCTTAAAGATGGTGGATATTTCTTTTTGGCTGTAAAATCTAGAAGTATTGACGTAACCAAAGATCCAAAAATAATATTCAAAGAAGTAATTGATAAGATAGAATCTTTTGGTCTGAAGATTATTGAAATAGTAAATTTGGAACCTTACGAAAAAGATCACATTATGATTGTTGGGCAAAAGTAACTGCTCAACCTAACTTTCTTTTATATTTGAATATTTTTTAACCCAATTTTTAACTAAATCAAAAGCTTTCTTCATCTGATTAAGTTCATCTACAGTAAAAGTGGGTATGTTTTGAGTTAGAGGATTATCTGAGTCTTCAACAATCATTACAGCTCTTCTTTTGGTCAAAGTAGCTATATCTTGTGTAAAAATTACACGTTCAGCTATATTCTTTTGTTGAAAATCATCTACACAGACCAGAATGTTCATTCCACTGTGAATATCTAGGTTTTTCTGCTCTCCGAAAGCATCAAAAGGAGATTGACGAGTCCAAAATTGGGTAAAAAAGCCTAATTCTTCAAGAATTCCAGATATTTCTTCCTTAAAACTTGAAAGGTTTTCAGTTGAATATTGTGGTCTTGTTTCTTTCTCAATGTCAATATTGAAGATTTTGATTCCTTGTGCTACAGGGGAATCTAATATTTCTTCCAGTTTTGCTGCAGTTGAAGGAGTTGGATTTATGGAATGCTCATATTCGTAAATCGTTCTTCTAGAAACTCCCACAAGATGTGCTAAATCTGCATAACTCAGATTTTTTTCAAGTCTTGCTTGACGGAGTATTTTTCTGTTAATTTGAACAAAATATCCACCCTTACTACAATATATAATTGGAGGTACTCCATGAGAAATTAGGTTGGTAAAAGTTTCACTACTAACAACTGGAATACCATACCTTAGTAAAACTAAACCATCATCAATTTCTGAAAAACGTCTTCCTCGCTCTCCTATTATTAAGGGAGATGCACTAAGAAAGGTTGCAATATTCTTTAGTTCAAAAGAATTATCACGGTTGAAATTATCAATATAGGGTTCAACTTTGATAATAATAAGCTGCTCTCTTTTTTTTGCAATAATATCAAAACAGGCTTTACTTCCTTGAGATAATCTAGCAATACTATATCCATTAGTATTGAGAATCTTCTCTACATCGGATAGAATTGCTAATCGACTGCTTTGAGACATATTCCAACCTGTAATTTATTTCTAAAATCCATCAAGAAGAAGCAAATATAAGTTTAGCTTTGTAAACAATCAATTTGTTAGTTTACAATTTTTTTGACATATAAGGACCATCCTTTGTATATCCTTGTTTTTGATAGTATTCTCTTACTCCAACGCCAGAAATTACTGAAATCTTAGAATAATCTTTTTCTTTCCCAATTTCTTCTGCTCTTGAAAGTAACTCTTTTCCATAACCTTTATGTTGCCATTGTAGTGAACCACTCTTCAAAGCCTGCAAACCTCGAAGTTCTCCATATACATGCAATTCTCTTACTATAATAGTAGATTTGTCAAACTCTGGACGAATAATGTTATCGCTGAGCTCTCTTAATCTTAAAAATCCGATAAGGGCATCGCTTTCTGTCTCTTCAAAAGATAGAAAATGTTCGACTCCTTCACTGGCTTTATATGATCGCTCAATTAAATCAATCTTTGATTGATCTATTTTTGTGCCTTTTTTATAAATGATATGCCCTACTTCTCTGCAACGAATACACTGGCATTTCTTTCCTTGTTTTTCGAGAATAGCTTGAACATCCAATCTCAAATCACTCTTATTTGGACCTGCAGCTATCTGATGTGCAGGAATATCCCTAAGCACTCTCTTGATTCTTACATAAGGAGGAATTAGTTCTTTTATTTTAGCAATTAAGTTTGTAGCAGATTCGTTAGTTAATGGTTCATATTCTCCATTTTGATAATCTTGGTAAAGTTGAGTTCCAGGAATAACCATAGTTGGATAAATTTTTAGCTCATCTGGTCGGAATCTAGAATCATTAAACAGAATTTCAAAAGATTCAATATCTCTCTCAAATGTTGATCCTGGAAGACCAGGCATCATATGTGCAGTAATCTTAAGTCCAGTATCCTTGATGAACTGAAAAGCTGCAACCGTTTCTTTAATTCCATGACCTCGCTGCATTTTTTCTAGAATATCATCAAACACAGACTGAACTCCAACTTCTAATCTTGTAACGCCATATTCGATAAGATGATTAATTTTCTCATGATTTATCTGATCAGGTCTTGTTTCAGCCGTTAAACCTATACATCGATGAACAGCTGTTTCGTTGATTCTATGTGCTTCTTGAATATTTTTGGAATCAATTCCATTAAAAGCATCAAACATTCGATGAATAAACCAGAGTTGATATTCAACAGGTTGGTTGGTAAATGTACCTCCCATTATGATTGCATCTATTTTTTCAGTTGAATGACCTATAGATTCAAGTTGTTTCATTCTATCAGTTACTTGAAGATAAGGGTCGAAATTGTTACGAATCCCCCTCATAGCAGTAGGTTCATATCCAGTATAACTTTGAGGTTTATCAATTTCTGGACCTCCAGGACACATAATACATTTTCCATGAGGACACTCCCATGGACGTGTCATTGCGGCTACAACCGCGACTCCCGATAAAGTTCTAACAATACGTTTTATAAGAATAGGAAGTAGTAAATCTCTTTCTTCAGTATCACAAATTGCTAAAATTTCACTGTTCTTTGGAAAATCTTTCAGTTTATATTTTTTAGCGATATCACGTTTGATTTGACCTAGAATTTTTCTATTAGGCTCCTCTAAAATTAATAGCTTTTCTTTAATTTCAACTAGAGCTTTATCTCGATCATTCATTTGAAAACAGTTTTTAAATAAATAAAAGATATTATCTGGAACGACGTTTAGCTCCCATGCTTTGAGCTTGACCAGCGTAACGACCAAGAATAACACGTTTAACATATTTGTTTCTTAGACCCCTTCTGGGAATAGGACTGTGTCTTTCTTTTCCTTCAACTTTGGGAGTTTGCTTTCTAACTTTTCCTGCTTTTTGGAGAGATCCGTGACCCATTTAAACACCTTTCTTGTCTACTTTAGTGGTCTAATGTACGTTTAAAAACTTATAGTTTTTGGTTCAGAAGAGAAATTCTACAATAAGAGATTCAGTGTAAATTCATATTTAAGCACGAGAAAGTAATTCATCGGTTTATATATCAAATGTAGCATTAGTGGTTAAAAACAACTAAGGTGTAAAACTTGACATGGAAAATGGTATTCAAAATCTATGCTGAAGAAAAGGAGAAAAAACTAGAATTGACTAGATATAAACTGAGTGATATAACTAATGTTAAAGAATTTTTGCAGAACTTCTTTGAGGATCAAAGAGAATGGTTGAGAGAACAAAACAACTTAGGAAAAGGACTTGGATATGAAATTGTTTTTGTTGATGATGAAGGAAAAGATTTACCGATGAAAAATCTGTATGAACTCTTACATTCAAGGGAAGATCTTGTCTCCTTTTTTAGTATGACTGCTGACACAATTGGGGATTTATTAGCAGAAGGGGTTAGCTAATAAGGGATTTCACAGTTTTTTACTATAAGAATCATAACTAAGGATTTTCTTGATCCCAGTCTGACCCCCAATAATTGCCCTCGTTGGTTTCTTTCTCGTACCACGTGTTATTATAGCCTGAATCATAAGCTTGTGATCTCCACCCTATATTATTAACACTCTCATCGGAATAGTAAATAATACTGATCCTTATCCTTTAGATGAGAATCTAGAAAGACATTCTGCCACCTCTTTTTTCTTTCCTACACTAGTTCTTTTCTTAGCATTACTAAGCATCAACAGAACAAATAGAAAACTTAGAGAAAGTAAAATTACAAATAATTAAATAAAATAATTAAGAAAGGAATGGGAAGCAAGGCTTCCAATGATAGTTGATTTCCTTAATCCTTATTTCTTTGCGGAAAGATATTTTTCCTCAATTTCATTGGTATTTATTTCATTTAATTTGCAATATCTTTCAGTTAATATAGGTTCATGATTGCCTTTCACAAGTGCTCCTTCGAAGTAAATCTTACCGAAGTATATAGGATTTATGAGTATTTTTTCAATCTCATCGATACTTAGTTTGGTGGCTTCAAAAATCTCTTCTACACTCTTGTTTTGTTTGTAAAACCAAGATAACGCAATTTTAACTTTCATTGCTTCATCTTCTTTGATAACCAGTTTGTCTTTTTGTAAATGATACCCAAATGGAATCAGATCACCATCGACATCTTTCAAAATAATCTTGATATTACCACCTATCTTCTTGATATCTTCTGGAATCCCTTCTGGAACTGGTTCAGATTTGTATTCTGGTTCTGATACTTCTTCCTCTTCTGCGACTTCCTCTACAGTTTCTTCTACCATATCTTCTACTACTTCTTCAAGAACTTCTTCTTCCACTTCTTCATCAATTTCTTCAAGAATTTCTTCGACAACATCCTCAACAGCTTCTTCGATGACTTCTTCAGTTGCTTCTTCCTCTATCTCTTCTATTTCTTCTTCGTCTTCTGCAACTTCTTTAAGTTCCTCTACAAGCTCTTCTATTTCTTCCTCAGGTTGTTCTCCGAGTTCTTCATCTACTTCTTCAATAAGCTCTTCAAGCTCGTCTTCAACATCATCGCTTAACTCTTCTGCTTCATCCTCAAGTTCTTCTTCGAGTTCTTCTTCGAGTTCTTCACTAAGCTCCTCTTCATCTTCCTTTGGAATCTCATCTTTAAATTCTTCTTCCATTTCAAACACTCCTTAAACATAAACGACTGTTTTCAACTATAAATATTTATATAAAAAGGTCATTAAAAAGTAATTAGAGTTGAAAATAGAAAAATCAATGTAAAGGTTTTCTGTCGGAACAATTGAAGGATTCTGACTCGTTGTTCTGATTTACTAACAAATTTACTCTATCTAAGCTATTTCAGAATTTCTAACCTTATTAACAACTTCTTCGTATCCTTGTTCAATTGCCAAACTAAACAACCAATCCTCAATATTATTGATATCCTCAAAGTAGCATACTTTGCGCTTTTTCCTAAAGGATACAACCTTTCTGAAAACCTCTATTCTTTGAGGAATTTGTTGGATTTCATCTTTATTATATATTCTAAAACCATGATGAGCATATTTCTCTGGAATAACCATTTTGGTCTCAGGTAAATCTTTGAGTTTTGTTTTGAGTTCCTCAATTTGCTTATCTGTTAATTTCCAATATGGATCAGTTTTTCCAGAATAGATATCTAAAGATACAAAAATCCCATTTTCACTCTTTGCAGGGAAGACTCTTTTATTTTCCTTATTAAAAGCCATTCTAATCTAACAGAGTTTTACAATAATCTTAAATGTTTTCGAATCTGAATACATTTTACAGATGGAAGAAACTATACTTAGTAAAACAAAGAGATTTTTTAGAAAAAATGATTTAATGTTTCGTATTACTATATTCTCATTCTTAGTTGCAGGTACTGTCTATGCTTTTCTATTTGGAAATACTTTGCTCCAAATTTTTACTACATTATCTGTAGGAGTTATAGTTTCTTCGTTTTTATCAAATTATATATTTAATTTCTTTTACGGAGAAGGATACAAACTAACTCATGTAATAAATGAGGTCCTGTATTTATTTCTAGGAATCCCAATAATGTTAGTTGCTGCAGGATATATCCCACTAAGCATCTATATACTCTTTTTTGCTCCTGATAATAATGATTGGTTATTACCTCTTCTAATTGTAATTATGATTTTTATACAAATTGCTTCGTTTATGTATATAATTCGTAAGAGAAGTAAGGATAATGAACGGAATATTTTCCAATTCATAAGATATCTATTTGATTTCAAAGCTAGAGCAGAAGAACAGAAAAAACATCGAGAAGATACAGAAAAAATTGACAGTTTCTATGATGGGATGAGCAAAGTTAAGGAAAGAGTTGATACTAAGATGGAAGAAAGTATTGTGCATTATGAGGAGTATGATTGGAAAAAAAGAAAGGGGATAGAAACTCAGAAGAGAACAGAGCTAATTTGTTGGAATTGTAAAACAACTAACAAAACAGAAACAAGAATATGCAAAAACTGCAATGTACCTCTGAAAGATGACAGAGAAGAGCAATAAAAATGAACAAAAGAAGTTAAACCCTAAAGGGTTTTCTGCCTGAACAGGAAGGAATTCTAACTCGATGCTTCGGGCTTGTGGTTGAGGGGGGTTCTGGCAGACAGAAGATGTCTGGTCCTTTTTTTCAGACAAAACAAGTGTCTGATTCCAGACCGAAGTCTGGTTCTGGGGGATTTCAGGCTTAGGAGGTCTTAACTAAGCCCAAATGGGGGTTCAAACCATCTAAAAAGGGGTTCAACCTTGTCCCTGAGCATCGGATATCTCTTCCTGTTCAGTTTGCAGTCCCTTTTTGACCTAACCATTTGGCTCCTAAATAGCCTGCCATTAACCAAATAAAATTGCCTTTGAACATATTTAAACTTTTTTGTAATCTTTGTTGTTGGGCTAAAACACGACAAAAAACCCCATTCTTTTCAGATTCAAAGTTTTAGAGAAAAAACTACTTAACTCACCTAAAGTAAGTCTTTTTCTTAGAGGTGACTTTCTCTTGTTTTGTCCATTGCTTCTTCTCTTAAGAATCTTGTGCTTTCTTCTATCCTTGTTCTGATAATATTTGAAACACTTTCGAATTCTTCTTCATCAAATTCAAAATCAAATATTTTAGCTAAATTTTGAACTAGTTTCTTTGTTGAATCGTAACTTGCTACACTAGGGTCACATTCAACCAATAGTGCAAAACTCGAATCAAACTCTTTTGTATTACATAGTTCTAAAGTTTCAACTACTGTTCCATATACTACTCCTTCTTCTAGAAGTTGTACTCCCTTTTCCTCTAGAAATTTGAGTGTTTCTTGTTTGTTTGATATTCCATAACATTCAATTTCTTCAAATTGGTTTTGTAGGACAGGTAATCCTCCTACTGGTACTATGTGCGAAACTCCACTTTTAATGTAGAAATCTATTAACATTTCTATGAAATCTGAAACAGTATTGTAAGGAATGTTTACTTCACAAGACATTAAAGCTATTCTATCATTTTGGAATATCCTAATCGGTTGTTCTATCAATCCCCCTTTGACTATTGCTACTGGTGGTAGCTCATCTGCATGAACTACTGCTACTTGATCCATTTTCAATGCTTTCACTAGAAATGTAGAGAGTATTGTTCCTATTGCTCCGCTCCCACTAAATGATTGTATCAAAGGTTTTCCTTTTAGATCCAAATTATTTATTTCATTTATTCT